>JAFEGS010000475.1 GCA_018239705.1 Verrucomicrobiota bacterium
TGTTTAATGGAAAATTCGGGATATTCAGCTTCTCCTGGCAGCACAAGCTCTACAAGCCGCTCTTTGTCTTTGTTAGATACCACATCTGTTACGCCCCTGATCTGCAAAAGAGCCGCTGGATCCCTCTCTGCAAAACAGCCGGTGACACAGACCTTTGCTTGAGGGTTCTGCTTGATGAGCTGCCTCACGAGATGCCTTGAATGGCTGTCTGCACTCTCAGTAACTGTGCAGGTGTTGGCGATGCAGATGTCAGCCTCTTCGCCCTCCTCTGCAGCCACATACCCTAAAGCCTCCAGCTGATCGCGAAAGGCTTGAGCCTCGTACTGATTGGTTCTGCAGCCAAGCGCCTCTACCTTGTATTTTTTCTTTTGAGCGTTCATTATCACTTTCTGGTTTTGACCAAAAAGTATAACAAAAAGCTCAAAAGTTTGCGAGCGTTATGAGTTTAACCTCACAAGCACCCAATTCTGCAATGTACCATCCGGGAACTGCACCTGGACATTTGTCATATCCTGCGTCAGATTATAGATCCCCGTAGACATTGTTGGGGCGGATGAATTACCAGTCACGCTCCACTGGGCCTCCTGTGTATTCCTATCGACAACACCTTCGACCTCATAGGTTTGGTCTGTTGCTGAGTTGTAGTAGGTACCGGAAATTTGACCCTGCCTGTTTAACGCAAGCTGCATGATAATATTGGAGTATGTTGCATCTGTTGCATTCTGCCCAAGAGCAAAGACGCCAAGCGAGAGCCAATCGCCCTGTATAGCCTGCTGATTCGATACTACAGCCTCTCCAGGAACTTCTTGCACACTATATGCCTCAGGAGAGGTTTCGTACGTAGTATCTGGATAGACATCCCCTGACTCATCGTAGTAATAAGGATAGCTCCATCCCCAGCCTAACCAGCTGTCAACACCTGACCACCCTGCTGAACACCACCAATTAGCACCAGGAAAAAAATTACGGGGATGAAAATGATGATCGTGGAAAAATTGATCGTTAAAACTGTGAAATAACCCAGGCCGATTATTCCTTATTCTTGATCGGACATTACCTGCAACTTCCCTGTTATGTGACCTTTGTTTCACGAAAGAGGTTGAAAAAGAAGATGGTGCGTGGCTCAGCCTGTTCCAATTACCTGTGCTTCGAAATGGAACCACCCCAGACCCTGCTTGCCCCGCCAAAGCTGGACCTTGGGTAAATCTACCTGGAGGCGCCATCACGCCTGAACCTGCATGTCCCGCTAGAGAAGGACTTGGGGCAAATCTACCAGGAGGTGCTCTCACACCAGAGCCTGCCTGTCCAGGAAGCGATGGAGAGGGTGCGAAAGTAG
>JAFEGS010000476.1 GCA_018239705.1 Verrucomicrobiota bacterium
CAGCCCTCATCAAGCTCAGCATAGAGCTTACGCGCTTTTTCTTCTCCAAGCATAGATACAAGCTCAGAAAAGGGCTTTTCCATAAGCGGAAGGGCAAGCCCCGCATTATGTCCTGTAGCGCCACTAGCGACCCGATCTCGTTCAAGCAGCACCACGTGCTTATTTGTCGTGGTAAGCAGGGAATAGAGCGTTGTCACGCCGGAAATGCCTGCTCCCACTACAGCCACATCTGAGGCAGTGTCATTGGCAAGGCTAGGGTAGGATGTTGGCTTAAACTGTAGCCAGGGGGAGTTGCATGGTGTCATGGCAAGCATTATAGCAAGTTGTATTTTTTTTGCATGCAATAATTCACCTCTTGAATTCACCTCTTGAATTCACCTCTTGAATGCACCTTGCAATGCTGTTCCTTGCACGTCTCTAGAGATTGATGCTGAGAGGATAGCCTGTTAGTTTTGGAAGGTAATTAACTTGTCCATTTTGAGATATAGTTTTTCGTTCAAAAATAGGTCCCAAGCCTCTTCGAGCTGTCTTTGTTTTGTGTCAAAGGTTTTTTTCTTAGGGTCACAGACGTAACATTTACCTTTTCCAAAGTATTGTTTAAACCACTCTTTCAAGTGCTCATCAGGATCTCTATCCTTTCGCTCTAATAAAGCTTCAGCTACTTCGCTTAGGAATTGAACTGCTGCAAAGAAGGGGGTTCGAACTATGTCCTGAGAGTGAGCAGAAATTTCGCTTACATATTTTTTATCTTCTGCCCTAAGTCCCGTCATAGCTGTAATTTTTTGATTCAAGAGCAGTGCATTGCACGCTTGTCTGAAAGATTGGACACCGCCATCTAACATCACCATTTTATCAGCAAAAAAATCTGAAGTAGTAACATCATCTCCGAAGAGCGTTCCTGCACCCTCGCAACTTTCGTCATCACCGTAAACAATGACAAAATTTTTTAACTGAGGACCTGAACTTTTCCATTCATTAAGCGCGCGGGGAGTGTCGAATCCGACAACATTTGCCACAACTCGGTCAAGCCTTCTCATATCACCAGCCACATCACTTACAGCGGCATTAACATCACACATTGCTCCATTTTGCTCTTTCATGCCGGTATACCCGTAGAGAATAACACAATTTTGAGAGAGCAGCGCTTTTAGAATCTCTTTTGCGCGTGCTGTTCCCTCTGGGGAGTAGGCAGAACAGCCTCCTACAACTTGAACCACTTCAGTATCAGACTCTATGTTCATGTTTTTCAATACGCGCAATTTCATGTCTTGATACAGCTCTCTTGTGGCCTCATGAGATGACTGCGATTGCTTATTTTTGTGAATGCCA
>JAFEGS010000477.1 GCA_018239705.1 Verrucomicrobiota bacterium
TTTTGAGACGGTTGTGAGTTCGCTGATAGTGGGTGTAGCGATGCTTTCGCTCGCTATTCGCTCTGCTGGAGCGACGTGCGAGATAGAGTGATTAGCATAGTGGTTATTAGAAGAGCCGACTGTCATAAAAACTCCTCGTCTTCCATACCCATTCTACTTTATATGTAATTTTATTTTCAAATATGACTTTACTTGACAGGTAGTTGTGTTTGTTTTACGCTTGTATCTTATTTGTAAATCAGGAGGATACTATGTCATTTTCAAGCGTAATAAAAAAATTACCCGATTTTTCAAATTATCTCCAGCCTTCAAGCGCAGGGGATTGCATAGAAAAAATGGCCAAGGAAGACAAAGGAAAGAAACTTGTTGATTTTGTGAAAGCTGCCCTGGAGCTGAATCAATGGCACCTAAATCCACAACTTACCAAGCTCCTTGAAAAGGCAGTAAAAAAGGAAAAGGCTGTATCGAAGAAGCTGCAGCCAGAGCTTGCAAATTTAAAGAAAATATTTAAAACTCAAGTGGCTATCTACCAGAAAGAAAAGCAGCTGGCAGGTACGCCTGGAGATACAGCTATTGCGTATGATCTTGCAAAGCTCTACATGGGCCAAAAGGAATATATTCCGGCCCTTGCACTCCTGCAGTCTATGCACCAAGATACGAAAAAAATCGCTAAAAAGATGAAAAAATGCAAAGCTCATGTCGATAGCGAAGTGGCCTCCTTGCATACGCTCGTGAGTAAATGTAATGCACTGCTTGAGATCGAGAATTTTTCAAAAGCCGATACAAAGCAAAAAATTCTCGATGTCGTAAAAGAAAACAAAGGGCTTCTGCCTGTAGAGGCGAGCCTTCTTCGAGCCTATACCCTCAGGATGTATTTGGCGATGAATCCCTACTTGCGTGGGGGCTCAAAGCTCGACAAGTACCTTGCGAAGTTTCCTCTTGATGAAGAAGAAAAGAGCGCCATGGTTTCAGCATTTAAAAAGGCGGTACCGATTATGCAGCACGCTCTTACAAAAATGCCCTCTTTAAAAACCCTCTACCCGTCAGATGCACAAAGACCGATGCTCTATAGAGGCATGTTTGTAAAGCCGGAGTTCATCGAGGGCCTGAAAAAAGACCATACCTTTACAAACCCTGCCTTTACCAGTACGTCGACAGATAGAGAAATGGCAGCTGACTTTAGTATGACGATGCTCAAAACAAAAAGGACAGAGAAGTTGCTCTTTGTAATCAAAGACGAGAAGGGCACTGGCATACCGATTAGCAAGGTTGCCTATGGCAATTCTGAAAAGGAAATTCTATTTCGACCAAACACCCAGTTTCA
>JAFEGS010000478.1 GCA_018239705.1 Verrucomicrobiota bacterium
TTCATGGCAAATGTGATGCTAAAGCAATTTCCTGCTACAACGAATCGGTTGGCGCTTGTAGAAGCAGATGTGGAGATTTCTCGGCAATTTATAAGTAAATATTTTACTTTAAATCCAGAGCTGACAACGCACTGTCTCGATTGGGGAGAGGCTCGTAGCCTTTTGGAAGCTGTATTTCCAGCGCTCAAGGGCTCTTTTCACCCAAACGAGCAAAGCGATCCCGGAGTTGTCATTTCACAAGATAACAAGACGCAAATAGCCTTTTCTTCCGGTGAGTTGGTTTCAACTGATCCTACCCTCTTTAAGGCGTACAAAAATACACTTGATAGAGATATGCAGGAACTTTTTGTAACGGAAGGGCTGTATACCAAAGAAGAGATCGGAAAACAGCTTCGCTCTTATCAAGATGGCTCTATTCGTTATATCAGAGACGCAAAGAACAATCGCGACTTTGCGGTCAAGCAGGGCAAGATCTTTGCAAAGATGACTATAGAGGGTCGTGAGGTCTGGGCAGAACATATTCCCAACAAAAAGAAGGTGGACGCTGGTATTGAACTGGCAAAGTATCATCAGCGTCACATTGGCCAAACAGTCTATCTTTGCGATAGTAAGACATTGGAGCCGGTCTACAAGGTCAGCGAGAGTGACAGAAAGGTGTACGAGATAGCCTCTGGACTCCATATTGTCAAGGGGCCATCTCAAACATCGCTTTTTTCTCGATTTGAGTCTGAGCCATCTATCATTTTTCTTGCAGAGAAGAATGAGCAGATAAAGAAAGTCCATTTTCCCCGTCATAACCTTCACTTCTCTCTCCAGGTTCAAGGTGGAAAAGAGCAATGGGTGTGCGAAGAGCAAAAGGGCTGGAGTCTTGCCAAAGAGCAATTTGCGCCTCACTTGGGGCCTGAGACAGGCTTTCTTGTCCTTGAGCGCACGCTGCCAAGCGGCAAGTACGAACAAAAAGTGCTGATTCCTGTGTGGGATCCACAGGCCGTTAAGGATCGGGCACTCAACTTTCCCTATTCCTTTGATTTTAAAGAAGAAAATACACGTACAGGCCATTTTGTGGAGTGTACCCTTGAGGCAAATCGCCTTGTGCCAAGCTCTTTAGAGGCTCGGTTTCATGTTGGGAGGATCTATCTCGAAAAGGGCTTTCAAAAGGATGCGGAAGACATACTCTTTGACTCGCGAGCGGAGCTTACCAACAAATCGATGACGCATAAGGAGCGTCAGGCTCTAGAGCGCATTGTGCATGCCTCATTCTCCGGCAACATGAGCGGAAGGGCGCTTTCTACTCGCCTTCATGCGCTCTACTTGCTTGAGCG
>JAFEGS010000479.1 GCA_018239705.1 Verrucomicrobiota bacterium
AATTCCCGCCGTCCATAACGACAGCATCTTTCTTTCTTATGTAGATACAGATAACTTAGATCGCCTTCCTGCAAGTCTTGAAATGGATCCATTGAAAGAAAAGCAGCTTGGATCTTATGGATTTTTTGCCTCTCTCGATGGCTCATATGCCAGTAGCCACGAAACGAGTCATCCGCCTTCTTACCTTCTCAATGAAAAGGGCATGCCCTATGTGATTAATATGGATCGAGGAGGTGTGCTCACCAAAAAGGATGGCTGCCACACTGCCTGTATAGCCGATGGTGTTGGCGGTACGGGCTATTTTAGCGCTTTTGTAGCTTATATGATTTGTGCTTACTTCCTGGAACGCTTCTCAAAAGAAAATTTTAATCTCGATGAGGATGAAGATATTGCTGAGGACTTACTTATAGACTGTATGTATCATATACAAGAATGTTCTCCTAACACCCTCAAAGGCTCTTCCACTGCTCTTGTCGTAGACTGTGTGCCAATCGAGCAAAGATATAATAAGCAGATGTATCGTGTACAGGTCGTAGCTCTTGGTGACTGCGCGGCTTTTCATATCGACAGTGAAACAAAACAGGTCTCGCAGCTGAACAAAATCCAGAGAGGGCTTACGAGTCAGGGAAAGCCTAGTGTAAAAAGCACCGGAGGCCACATTCGCTCATATGACGACATGTATCATCCGGAACATATTGTAGCTAGTGTTTCTGTGGCTTCTGAGGATGACTATCTCCTCCTCGCCACAGATGGGTTTCTTGATAACGTGCGAGATGGAAGAGTCCTAGAAATTATAGCGCTTGTGGCTTTTCATCCCTTTTTTGATGAGCCCTTTGAACTCTTGGTCAAATACGTGCGATTCTGGGAATGTACTGAGTGCTCTACCCTGCCTACTGTTGATGATATTACGCAGTTTATCCAGAAAAACAGCTCTATAGAAATTTCTTTACACGAAAAACCAACAACTGCACAAATTACCACAAGACTTACCAACTACACAAAACTTGTCACCCATTCCCGTACTCAGATAGAGGAGCGCTACTACAAAACAGTACCGAAAAGAGCTCTGGATTCTAAAAGCTCATCTACATCGTCAGAGCGTGATAATGATATCCCCAAAACTGATGACTACATGATTATTGTGATGAAGCCCAGAGTCTATTGAGAGGCCCAAACACCCCAGTATCAGATTCCATTGTTGTCACCGTACTTTCTTGAAAAGATCATTAAGTGTTGCCACGCCTGAAACCATTTCCTTTGAATGAATGGTTTTTTTGAGATCGTTTGCTGAGACAAAAGCTAAAAATAGCTGTTTTT
>JAFEGS010000047.1 GCA_018239705.1 Verrucomicrobiota bacterium
GTTCATGATCTTAGCAGATGCGGCGGTCCCTTGCACGTCAGCATCAATGAGGGCTACTTTTGACTTATGGTTTTTTGCAAGTTCCCATGCAGTCAAGAGCGCTACTGAGCTTTTCCCGCTGCCACCTTTAGCACCAACACTCGATATAATTTTCATGCGGCCACCTTACGCTTTCTCTTTGCTTGGCGAGCTTGTGTTTCCTCTTCTGTTCTCTCTTTCATCCAATTATCGAGACTTTCTCTATGAAATTTCCATGATCTGCCGAGCTTAAAGCATGGTATAACTCCTTGACGAGCATAACCATACAGTGTCACTTTGGCCAGGCCCAGCAATTCGCAAGCTTGTTCTACGGTAAGAACTTCCGACATAAATCCCCTCTCAAGTCGTGGAAAATGTAAATCGTCATCAAACACGATTTTAAATTTAGAGTCAACACATTTTGTGATATTGAGTGATATTTCGTTATGTCTGAATGGTGCGGTCTACTTCTTTGATGCGCTACAGTGGTGCAGTAGTGTTATGAGACAGTGTTTCTGTGCGACAGTCTCACTATAACATTGTAAGACAGCGATTCTGTCACACTGAACCACAGAAATACAGTAACAGAGTCTCGCAGTGCGATTGTGACATCCTGTGTCTGTAATGGAGTATCACTATCACACTGTCATATTGTAATACAGTAACGTAGTGACACAGAAACACAATGGCGTAGAGCGACTGCAATATTGTCTTACTGTCTGACAATATCGCAAACTGATGATAGGGCAGTACGACTATGTGATTACGATACAGTCCGACTATCCTACTGTCCTACTGTATTACAGTAACACTGTCACATTGTAGTTGACGAAAAGTGTTGACTACGATAATATCCGTTAACGTAGTCAAAATATAGGATAGTCATCATGAGCCTAGTTATTCAAGAAGAAATTACTAATATAGTCGCCAGCCCAGAATTAAAAGATTTTATGCGCAGAGCATATGACTATAGCCAAAAGTCCAAAAGTGCAAATACTAACCGGGCATATAGGTCACATTGGAAATATTTCGAGGCATGGTGTGATAGCCATGGACTTCGACCATTGCCGACTTCATCAGAAGCTATAGCCTTATATCTTGGGAGTCTTGGAGGTAAAGCCAGTAACTCGAAGATAGACGGCGTTATTGCTGCAATCGAGAGTAAGCACAGAGAAATGCACGCCTCTATTTCGGGGAATCAAGATTTATACAAAAGTGTCAGGAAAGGCATACGCAATGAGCACCCGGAAAAGCAGACCAAGAAAAAAGCCAAGCCAATCACAACGTTAGACCTGAAAGTGGCGTGCTGCAAGCTAGACGGTACTATTCAGTCCTGTAGGGATAGAGCTATCATCACACTGCTTTACTTCGGGGCATTACGTAGGAGTGAGCTTGTGGCTTTAGATGTAGAGCATATCGACTTTCAAGAGAAGGGCATCGTCATATCAATCATGCAGTCCAAGACATCGGATACATGCGAAACCATATACCTAGCCTATGCAAAAGATACAGACATATGCCCGGTTACCAATCTTAGAAAGTGGTTGACTGCTGCCTCGATCGATAAGGGTGCGATATTCCGCTCATTTCAAAAAGGGGGAAAGATAGCAGAGCGTCTAAGTGGACACGCTATTAATGATATTGTGAAGGAGCGCCTCGGGGAGAAATACTCTGGTCATAGCGGAAGACGAGGTATTTTGACCGAAGCGGCAGCAAAAGGTACATCTATACACATCATGCAAAAACACAGCAGACACAAAGACATAAGGAATCTAGGTGGCTATATCGATGCTGCTAGTGGGTTTGAGAACTCGTCCGTAGCTGTGCTTGGGGTTTGATGAGCGATTAGAGTAGGATATTGTAAAAGCGCTTGCACTTATATCCTCATTTGGGGATAATATAGATAAGAGAGAATGACAATGAAAGAACTGATTTTTGTAGGATCCAGTAAAGAAGACCTGTTGGAGTTCCCGGATGAGGTACAGGATGAGACTGGGTATGCTTTGTACCTTGAGCAAATGGGTGATAAACCGCCTAAATCGAAAATATTGAAAGGGTTTGGCAATGCCAATGTCCGTGAAATAGTAGATAACGATTCTAGCGGTACTTACAGAACAGTGTACACTGTGGAGAAGCCAGAATTTGTGTTCGTACTGCATGCTTTTCAGAAGAAGTCGAAGAGTGGTATAGCGACCCCACAGCAGGAGATAAATAAAGTAAAGGCTCGACTGAAAGAGGTTGATGTTCTTTACAATGAGTTAAAGGAGGAAGGTCATGGGAAAAAAGATAAAGTACGAAAGAAGCTCAGGTAATGTCTTTGCAGATTTAGGCCGTCCTAATCCTGAAGAGAGACTTGCTAAAGCTGAAGTAGCACGAAAACTTACACATGCCATAAAGAAAAAGTGTAAGACTCAAAAAGAGGCCGCAGAACTTCTTGGTATTGGTCAGTCAAAAGTATCTGCATTGCTCAACGGTAATTTGAGGAGTTTTTCTCTAGAGAGACTTTTCCGCTTTCTCAATACTTTAGGCACATCAGTTTTTGTTAATTTCCGCGAAGAAAACGAAGATCATGCAGCCGATACTTTCTTTGGCACAGCATCTTCTGGCAGCTGTCGTTCTGTTCCTATGGTAGCTTCTGGTAGATGATCATCCATTACCTAGACGCTGCTAGAAATATGATGAAAAAAAATATCACAATTCTATACTCTCTCTTTATTTGTAATCTCCTTGAGTAATAGTAAATATGTTAAAAGATATTCTTATTGTTTTTGGACCAAGTATTTTTATAATGTGGTTTTTCTATGAAATGGACATGCGGTCAATCATTGGGGGAAGTGTTATTACGATCACACTTGGTATGGCGATATTTTTTGTATTCTTCACCCTTTTGAAATATATGATTGTTTTTTTACTTTTTATCGTAGACAAACTCAAGCGTTTCTACCTGTATATCACTAAGCCAAAAGTAGAACCTACTAGGGAAGTGAAGAGATTGTACAAGAAATTATTTTAATTCCACATCAGTCATTTTTATTTTGTCTATGAAAGGTTAGTTTAGTAATCTGTAATTAACCTTTCGTGACATTAGCTTTTCCTATCTATTTTTGTTTTCATTAACAATACACACACCTTACAGACACTCTAATCTTCATCGTATCGACAGAGTGCTACCCTCTCACAAATCGACTTATCGACACACCCACACCCTATAAAGAGCAAATGCAAGCTATAGGTATATAATATCTTCTTTTTGTTAGTGTGGGGGAATTTTGACGACGCTCACATTCTGGCTGCATTGCTGTTTTTCATGAGGCAATGTGATTCTGTGTGTAAGCATGATAAAGGCCCTTATAGGTCGAATCTGATGGTCGACCTATTCCTCCTTCTCCATGACCATTCGAGACACGTGAACCATGTCTTTGATCAGAGCGTCGATCAGGATCTTTTTTTCTGCCGGGGTATAGTGCGTCGGGTCATTATCCTGCTGGACATTGCGGATAGTGGTCCATGACTTGCTAAATGCTTTTCGTACACGTTGCAAGTGCCTATGACGAGCAACGATATCTTGTGGGTTCTCTATCTTGCTTTCTCGGCCTTCTTTTACCCCTTTGCGGATGGCATTGTACTGTTGCTCTATCTTGTCGGACTCGTCATAGAATTTCTTGAGCGATCTTGCTTGTGTGCTGTATCCCTTCTTCCCCATAAATACCTTGAAGATGGGGAGGTCCGAAATCTCTTGCTCGGGTCGGATTTTCTCCTCGAGTATGCCTGTTTTCTCAAGCGCTTTCTCGCTATAGTGGACCATTGCAGAGCCCATACCCCCAGTCCATGCACTTAGAAACTCATCAATCACAATAGGCGAAGCATGCTCCCCAACAAAAGGTATCTTCTGTAATATAGGGGCCATCTTCTTTGCTGTTTCTGAAGTGAATGGACCATATCGCTCTTCTGCCGGCAATCGCTTCATAGCAGTCGATTCTATAGGCGCACCACTGAACATCTTCTTGTTAGTAGCTACCTCATAGAACGGAACTAATGCAGCCGGCATCACACTTGGTGTGAACACATCCTTGAGGTTCGTGCCTATCGCTTTCAGACTATCGGGGTCCTTCTCGTACGCATACTCCGCCAATCTCTCCGGTACAGTAGCAAACACAGAGCCAAGCTCAAATGGTCGAGGCATCCTATAATGCTGCGTCTCTCCATTGTCGAGATCTACATAGAAATGCCAATATGCATCGCGCTCCCATTGTGGTAGCTCCTGGAACTCTTTGCGGTCTTTATTTGCATAGTAGAGTGCTAGGGTAGGCAGGGTCACTGCTGTGATGGCTTTCGGCAATAGATTGGGGTCTTTCTTGACCTGTTCTACAAATTTTGCAGCACCTTGGATACCGGCATTAAAGAACGGCACCGCCTGCGCCATTAATTTCGTGCGCGCTCCCTTCCTCTGGAAGTCAAGTGTAGCATCACGTGCTTCAAGTGCCGCTGTCCTGACATCATCCGCAGTCATACCCTTTCTCTTTAGTGATTTCTCGAACACACCAAGACGGGTGCTTTCCTCTAGCGGTTTACTAACATTCTCTACTGCTCTTATTAACCCATCAAGAGAGAAAAATGTATTCTTAAAAGTGTTCTTACCGGTAGCGATCTTATGTAATTTCTGCTGCTTAAAGCTACGAGATAGACTTGTAGCTATACTCTGATCTCCTCCAGCTGCTTTCCACTGGTAGTACAGCGGGTCTTTCTTGATAGCGTGGAAGAACCCCTTTGCAGCGTCCACGTATGGAATATATCCAATATCAGTGTAAAGAAATGCCTCGAGCTGGTCGATTGTTCCCAATTTTACGAGTGCAGTGGGCGAAGTTGTGATGGCCCCTAGTCTAACGGCTCTTGTAGGGTAGTTGAGTATCCGGCCAATGAAGTTCAGCTCATCACTGGTACGGATACCCTTTAAGGCCTCTGCTACTTCGGGTGTGACCTTCAACTTTTGCAGCTTACCATTATCAAAGAAGCGCACGACGCCGTCATCATCCACTACCTTTTCACCTTTCAGGAAATCGCGGAAATTCTTCAGGTTCGCCTCTTCCTGGCCTATCTCCTTCACATCGATGAACTCCTTTGCGCCCTTATACTTTTCATTGAAGTTCTTGAGGGCTTGAAGTACTCGATTTTGCTCACTAGCTCGAATAAGCGTATAACTATTTTGAATGATGGACTCGAGCGGGTCAATTACCGGCTTCTTGCTCCCTTTCAGTTCAAAAAACTGCTGTTTAGGCTGCATGGTGCGCGCATTGATGAACTCACCCTCTGGCTCTTCGAGTACACGTTGAAAAGGCACGTAGTTCTCATTCATCGTCTCCCATAACTGGCGTGTTTCTGGCGATATGAGGCCGCTTTTTTCTGCATAGTGGAGCACATCCGATTGGTATTTCTTGAGCTGCTGTGCTGGTTTCTCATACTTAGACCCATGCTCTTTCACATATGCTTGGGCATTGGCAAGATCAATACCGGTCTCTTTGCCGTGCTTGCCCAGCTCAATGGCTCTTTTTCCTACTAGGTACTTGCTGAACCCTTGCAGGTCATTACGAACAGGCTGGAGTATTGGGCGCAATCCAGGCCCCTTCCATTGAAGAGTATCCGGATTAAAAGTGCGGTATTCGAGGAAGGTATCGGCTTTACCTGACCATCCTCGATATAACCTTGCAAGTTTGTAGGGGTCTTCACTGATAAGGAGATCTTCTACTTTAGCAGATTCTACAAACCTCTTGATAGGGTAGAGGTCGTCCACAACATCACGCATGAGATCGAACTGTGTCTTAGGTTCAGCTTTTGGCTTAGGCGCTTTTGCTTCAAAAGAAACGGCTTCATCAAGAGTACGCCCTATCTTTGCAGAAGGTTGGCCCATCGAAGTGATCTTATTACCAAAATGTGCTTGACCATTTTTGAAAAGTTCAATAGGTAGCATCCCCTTACCCGGTGCTGTTTGTGGCTTCAGTATCGTTCGCTGTTCGACTTTTCCGGCATTTGGACCCTCTGTGTACTGCATCCCGATACTACCATCAGGAAGCTCGATTAATCGCTTTTTTTCACCTGATGTCTGGACTTCCCCGAGAATGTTCGCCTGCTCCTGGGTTACGTAAAATGTTTTCTCACTTTTAGGCTGCAGTCCCTCTTCTCCTGGATGCTCTGGGCGAGCTGCTTTTGTGCGGGTAGTAGTTCCATCCTCATTCACTTGATAGGTACTTCCTTTTTCTGTTGTGAAATTGGATGCTTGAGGTTCAGCTTTTTTCGAGCCTGATTCAGCAACTGCCTTGATCTTCTCCATATTCTTAGTGGAGTAATTTTCTGCGAATTGCTCGGGGGAGAGTCCTGATTTTTGGCCTTCTTTTTGGATGTGCTCACGCACATTTGATGGAAGATGAGCCAGATTAAACCCTGCAAATAGAGCCAATGCGCGGGCAAAATCTTCTTTTTCTGGAAGTCTACCTTGTGCTGCTGCGGGGACTACTGTAGCAACACCCGCTTCTGCTGCAGTTACCCCTGCTATTTGTGATGCTTTTGAAGTAAACAGCTTCCCTATACCTGGAGTTTTTTCGAGTAGTGGCATCGCTTTCTTCACACTTCCCAGGATAACGCCAAACAGACCCTCGTTCAAAGTTTTATTTGCTACCTTATCGGCACGCTGTAAGAACTCCCCGAAAGTCAAGTCATTACCTTTTCCCTGGAAATCACGGTATTGTCGTAATGATTCTTTTAGAAAAGCAGGAAGTGCAGTAGCACCAAACCCAGCTCCTACGGTAGCACCAATTGGACCGCCAGGAGCACCGATTATGCCACCTAATGTTGCACCTGCTGCGAGGTATGGCAGATCTCCTGTGACTGTTCCTGCTTCTGTAGCTAAGGATTCCCAAAATGTTGGGTCCTTCTCGATCTTTTTCTGCACAGTTGGCTCAAATACCTGTTGCGCAAGTTCCCCGGAAGTGGATTCTTGCAGCCCCTGCTTGAAGGCATTGACTAAGTTAAGCTGTTTCTTTTCAGTACCGGTAAGATCGGGCTCGTATGGTTCTTCCAGTGTCATTGTAGGCTTTGTGAAGTAATCCTTTGCAACATCAAGGAAGCTAGGTTTTGACCTCTGCGGTTTCTGAGTGGCTATCTGTTCCAAGTCTCCCATGAAATC
>JAFEGS010000480.1 GCA_018239705.1 Verrucomicrobiota bacterium
GCTTCTGTAGCAGCTAAAATGCCAATTCAGCATACTCTGGATGGTCTGATAGGCCAAAATCCCGATCCGCTCGTTCAAAAAGAGCTGCAGCGCATTAAGAAGGACTTTATCGTTTATGAGAACTTGCCCTCCACACCTCACTATACGCTAAAGGATAATGCTCTCTTTGAAATCGAGCAGTATTGCCTGGATGTGTTGAGCAATACCCATATAAAAAAGCAGGAGAAGGAAATCCTCGATGTGGCTCAAAAAGCGCCTATAGCTACATTAGACATTGCAAAAAGAGACTTGAGCCAGTGGGGAGGGACCTATAGGCCCTTAAAATTAGGGGAGTTGCTCATTAACTTTGCCAAACAAGATAGAGTAGCCCTGAAGAGGCGAAATGCGGCTCTTTCGGCAGAAGATATTGCGACGCTCTACGGAAAAATTGGCGAGTATCTGCAGCTTGCTACCCGAAAGCAGCAGGCACGACGCGTACTGGAAACAGTAAATAAGCTGAAAATAGCCAAAGAAGATGCTATTTCCGACCTTGTTCAGGAGCTTGCAGGCGATTTGAACGCTACCCGCACCTACGCTGTAGGAGAGAGAGCTGCATTTTTAGTTTTTGAGTACTTTGCAGACATCTTGCTTCGTGCGGATCAGCAGAGCATGATTTCAGATATTCTGAAGGATACGAATGCAAGCGTTATTCGGGAGTTGATCATGGGCTCAGGCAAGACGAAGGTGTTGATGCCGCTACTTGCTCTACTCAGGGCCGATGGTAAACACATTTCAACCATCATTGTCCACCAAGCACAGTACCAAAGCGTCACTAGCGATACTCAAAAGATCCTGAAAGATGCCTTAGATGTCTCTTTGCATACCTTAGAATTTGACCGCAATAGCGCGTATAGTCATGCCAGACTGCAGGATATTGTCGAAGAGCTCAAAAGCATCAGGGATAATAAAGAGGTATTGATCATCACAGGAAAAAGTCTTCACTGCTTCTTGCTGAAGTTTATTGAAAAGGCCTGCGAGCACTTTAAAAATCCTTTGAATCCTACGGAGATGACAAATGAGCTCAAACTCATGCGTGAAATCCTTGGTCTTCTATCTAGCAAAAGTCTTCCGCTTCTCGATGAAGCCGATCTTCTGCTCAGTGTGTTGCATGAAGTCTCCTTCAGCTTAGGAAAGATGCATGGGCCTATCGGCCAAGAAATAGATCTGATTACAGAGCTGTACGACATCCTCTACAATGATGAGCAGATAAAGCAATTGACCAGGATCGAAAGTGACCTGAAGAGTAACCCTGCTGCTCCTGTCTTGACCGAACAG
>JAFEGS010000481.1 GCA_018239705.1 Verrucomicrobiota bacterium
AGAGCCTCGTCAAAATACCACTCAGGTGGTCTTTGGAGTAATACCTGCTGCAGTCACCCTCAGCCGGGCGAAACTACCGACGCCGCTGCACATCGACGGCTCAAAGAAGAATTTGGCTTTGACTGTCCTCTCGAGAAAAAATTTACCTTCATCTACAAAGTCCATATTGAAAAAGACCAGCTCATCGAGCATGAGTTTGACCATGTCTTTTTTGGCACTTTTGACGAGGCTCTTTTTTGAAGGAGCATCTGGCCTTGAGAATTAAAGACAAAAATGGAAAAGGCTCGATGGAGCTGGCCGCTTTTATGGGCCTGTAGTTTCTCTTCCACGCCTATTTCGTTATCATGGCTATCGACAAGGATTACCTGGTTGTTGCTCATCTCGTTATTCTCCAAATAATGTTTCTGCTTGTTCAAGCCATTTTTCTTGGGCAATGGTGGTTGCCTCGCCATGGCCGGGATAGACGACAGTGTCGCCTGGAAGGAGCGAGAGCCGTTTGAGAGAAGGGAGCATTCGCGCCGGCTCTCCTGTTGGTAACTGCGGGTTGCCAAAGGTGCCTTTAAAGAGCGTATCGCCGGAGATCACTGTTTTTTCCTCTTCACACCAGAGGCAGATACATCCGGGAGAATGCCCGGGAGTGTGCAGGACTGTCCATTTACTCTCCCCAATCATGATCGAGTCACCCTCGTTTAGGAGCTTCGATGGCAGTACTCCTTGAATAGGCACTGAGTAGGGGATGTGATCACTTCCCGGCTGGATAAGATTTTTTGCATCCTCGGGGTGGATGAGTACGGGCAGGTGCCATTTTTGGACAAAGTGTGAGGCATCGGCAATATGGTCCCAATGAGAGTGGGTGAGGATCAGCTGTGTGGGCGTTAGTCCCTGCTCTTCAATGACCTTTTCGACTCTTGCGAAGGAGCCCGGAGAGGGGTCGATAATAGCCGCCTCTTTTGTAGGCATAGAGACTACTACGTAGCAATTTGTTCTGTAGGGTCCTGAGGGAAAAGTAAGGATTTTCATACTGTCAAGCGGGTTGACATAATTAATGCACTGGAGAGGATTCGAACCTCTGACCCCCTGGTTCGTAGCCAGGTACTCTATCCAGCTGAGCTACCAGTGCGAAGATTAGATGGAGGAGATGATAGCGCAAAGCCGATTTTTTCCCAAGAGGAAAATATTATTTCGACTCGTATCTGTTAGTTTGGCGTAAGCAGTTGCTAAGGATTCCTTAGTAACTGAATTCAGGCTATAAAATTAAATGTTTATTAGCGCGAAGCGTTTGGAGTGCGCAGCTCCTGCTGCGCTTTTCCTA
>JAFEGS010000482.1 GCA_018239705.1 Verrucomicrobiota bacterium
ATGTTCTCCATAAAATGGGAGAGGCGCTGCAGACCTTTGACGCTGTAAAACTCAGGCGTTGCGCAGACGAGAGAATATGTCGAGGCGATCAAAGCGGATTCTGTGAGCCAGCAAAGAGACGGCGGCGTATCGATGATCACATAGTCATATTTCAGAGGACGGAGGACAACTTTGAGCCTCTCATGAGAATATCTGTCTGCTGCAAGGGCCCCTGTTACTTCGACCCGCTCGAGCCAAGTATCTGCAGGGATTAGATCGAGGCCATTGATGTCTGTCTTAACGATGACATCAGAGATCTCTCTTAAGCCTTGAAGGACAGGCGCCAAACTGTCTTGTTCGTCAGGGTCATAGCCGAGACCCGTTGTCAAATTCGCCTGGGCATCGAAATCGATGAGCAGGACTTTTTTCTTGTGAAACTTTGCGAGGGCAGCTCCTAAATGGAGGGAGGTAGACGTCTTCGCAGTACCCCCTTTGAAACTGCTAACTGTGATGCACTTCATCCGGATTCCTTGCTTGAAAAATGAGAAATCAAAGAGCGGTCCTTGGTTTCTTTTACTAGTGTACTTAAAAATGAATAAAGATCCACCTCTCCATGCACGACGTTATCGGGGTACTCAGTGCAACTGTCTTATTTTCAATTTCTTTATCCCCAATCTTCCTTATGTAAGTTCGACCTGCTTTTTATCTTTCAAATAGACCTTCATAAATGATACCCTATCACCTATCTGCTATCACCTCATCATCCTCAAGGCAAAAAAAATATGGAAGAGATTCTGCAGAAGGCTTTCTTTCAAGTTGCGGGAGCTGGTCACCCGTTATGCGATCTGTTTGACTTGAAACATGAAGCTGAGCTTTCATTGCTATGCGATCTCTCAAAACTTCAAGAGAGCTTTCGCGTCAGGGCGCTTGCCCGCTCTCAAAGACTTGCAGATATCCTTATTACAGAAGGGGGCGATCTCGACCTTCTCGCCCTGCAAGAGATTCTGGGCTCTTGGGGCCATGTCCTATGTCCGGGTGGAGAGAATGATGTGATTTTCATGGAGAGGCAAAAGGCTCTTCTTTCTCACCTTCCTGAACTTTTCAAAAGCATCAAAAGATTTCAAAAGCCGCTCTGTCATGCTCTCGCCGAGAGGTTTGTGCGGGAAACCCTGCAACTCCCTCAGAAGACTCTCCTCACAAATGCCAACATCAGAAGGGCCGTCCTTTCCGCCTGTTTGACCCTCCTGCGCCAAAACGTCGGCAGCTGCTTTGCTACGGCGCCTGCTATTGTGATCCAAGAGGAGCAGGTTGAGCGGCTCGTTCAGGACCTCT
>JAFEGS010000483.1 GCA_018239705.1 Verrucomicrobiota bacterium
AGGCTATAAGCTCTAGTAGCTATAAACAGCTGCGAGGAAGCGACCATCCGGACATTCTATTCCTTGAAGATCTCTGCTACCATATGTACCTGCAAGAGGCCGGTAACCCCGATCGAGCTGGTAGAGAGGTCAAAGCAGCAAAGGGCATGGGCGATTTTTGTTCCTATGTCTACGAGCAGGCAAAAAAATCAGAAGAGCACAAACCTACTTTAGACCGTATAGAGAACAAAATAGCTACCCGCAAAGTTGATTCAAACGATATAGGAGATCTTGTTAACCAGATGGTCCTATTTAGCCGAACAAATTCGTACGAGAGAGATAGCCATTTGGGCGTATTTGTGCATACGCTTGCGCACCCTTCAAGGATACTCAATTCGATCAGATCTAATATTGACACTGAGTGGATGCCCTACAGTGCACATGAAAGCGGCAATCCCATCCAGCCCCTCATGGTGCTCAATGTCACCACAGCTGAAGGAAAGACCATTTCTGCTCTACACGTGGAAGCCGGATCGCCAACAAAGGGAGGGGTTATTGGACCCATTGCACATGGGCTGATCGACGCCTTTAAGCGCCGTGGGATGCACTGGATGGATGTCAACCTTCAAGACTCAAAAGGTGCTGAAGGAAAGCGAAGCAAAGCGATAGTAGATGAAAATCAAAACCATGAAAATATCACATTCAGCTCAGACACCGTTGACGGGCATGTATTTGAAAAGGGAACGGGCTTAGTAGAGAGTAATGGGAGCTATAGCCCGGAGCAGTTTCATGAGAAATTTAGTACGTATGTGCTCACAGGCATTCATGAGTATGAAATAGGCGGTAATGGCTACTATATCCCTGAGCGCACTACAGGCAAGACCGTGCAGGATTCTGTCACGAGTGCGCTAGAGCAGACAAAAGCACTCTTTACATCCCTTTCTTCAGGCGGTGTAGTGATGAAAGATGAAGAGACTCTCAGTCAGTTTAATAACCTTAAACCAGAGCAAAAGGCACGTCTTCATCAATATACCTTTCAGGTGATTAAAAATATCGGAGAGCTTGCTCTCAAGATGGATGCGCTCTCTAAGCAAGGGGCCACGGCAGAGCAGATCTCCTTGATGTTCATAGAGCACTGTAAAGAAGATATTGACAGAGGTGCTATAAAAAATATTATATCTACATTACTCTTTTTGCAGCTCAGCGGTGTGGAATTAGATCGAGATACACTCCTTGGGTTGATTGCCCCCTTGCTTGGGAGGGCGCAAAACACCAATGATCGAACTATCCTCATTCACCGCCTTCAGCCCTTTCTTGACCTTATGAAATCA
>JAFEGS010000484.1 GCA_018239705.1 Verrucomicrobiota bacterium
TTAAAATCCCTTGGGGGCAACCCCGTGCTGGTTCGAGTCCAGTTCCGAGCATGCCAAACCGCAAGAAGGTAAGTCCTTGAACACGACTTAGTTACCTTCTTTCTTAAAGGGCTTAGGTCTTTACCGACTTAAGCCGCTTTATTAAGGCCATTTCCTCTATCCTAAAGAGCGTCAAAAAAATCGATCAAAAAATTGTCCTTCTTGACGTTCGTGAGCAGCTTGTAGAGCTCCAAGAACGCTTATTAGATGCAAGAGACCAGACAAGCGAATTAATAAGCCAAAATCAAGAACTGCGCCTACAACTCACTATAAAAGAAGAGATTCAACATCAAGAAGACGGAAACATTTTGTGGCGCGTAGTAGGTGGGCAAAACAAGGGGCCATATTGTTCTACTTGCTATGGTGCGGAAAATAAGCTAATTTCTTTAAGTGGGAATGATCCTGGTGCATGGCATTGCCCAAAGTGCAAGAATCATTTTCACACTCGACAGTGGAGCGAAGCAAAAACACGAGAACACTAGCAGCTCAATCAACAATACAATCGTTAGTCATAACAAAAAATTTTTTAAAACTCATCTCTCTTTAGTGCTTTGCTCAGCTCCTAGCAGTTGTTACCTAAATTCTCGATCTTTAAAATAAGGAGTTCTTCTTTTTAACCAGGTATTCCACTCAGACTGCTTATCATTTCTTACCTCTTCAGGTAAATAATAGTATCCATCTTCTGCTGGCAATTGAATGCGCCCATAGGGAATTGGAGCCATTGTTATTTCTGTAACAGTGAACTTATTACTTGCTTGAACAGATATCCAAGCCTCACCTGTTTTTTTATCCAATATGAATGCCCTGTTATCAACGCTCGTAGCTTGATACCTATCGTGGTCAAATAGATTAAAAAAATAAATCACAACGACCACTAAAATCCAAAATATGTTTTCTTTCACTATGTTTGACTATTTATTGTTTATTAACTCAATTAATAATATGCATGATTTATTTTATATACATGAATGATTCGTGAAAAGTATATTTGAGCGAGAGAGATACCGATCTTCAACCTCTCCTTCTACGCTACTACCAGTTTCGTTCATTTTGCGGGCACTCGCAAAATAGTGGGTTAATTCGATCTCTTGAATAGCCCCCTCACCCTTCTAAATCAATTTGATGGCGCCGGCAAATTGATGGCTTAGCTAGTTTTTTTTAACTGCTTACCCCCTTTACACTTGCTCAAAAATACAATTCTTCGCATTCTAGGAGTAGAAAGCATCCCGCATGGTACGCCCATGCGAACGCCACAGATTCCGTATCCG
>JAFEGS010000485.1 GCA_018239705.1 Verrucomicrobiota bacterium
GCTAAGGGATAGGCCTTGAGCCTTCCACCCTGGCACGTGGGGCAGATGCCTTTGTGCATGTACACTTCTAATTTTTTCTTGTAGGTGTCGCTCTTTGCCTCCTGGTAGCGCCTATAGGCCTCGTGGAGCACGCCTCGCCACTGCACCAGATCGTGCCAGGTGGCGCCTGTTTCCGGATGCATAAAGAACATCCGGGTCCATTTCTTTTCTGTCCCCTTCAAGAATACTGTTTTTGCCTCGTCTGAGAGCTTGTTCCAGGGCGTGTGCACATCGAAATGGTAGAGGCGAGCGAGGTTGTCGTAGATGTTGCCATAGCGTACAGTAGTGTAAGAGCTCGCTACGAGGCAGCAATCTTGAGCAATGCTCTTAGTTGGATCGATGATCTTGCTAAGGTCAAATTGATGCATGACGCCCATGCCCTGACAGTCGGGGCACATGCCGGAGGGGCTGTTGAAGGAAAAATCTTGAGGGTCGAGCGGCGGGTAGGAAATACCCGATTTTGCTGCATAGGCCTTTGTGGAGAGGAGCTGCTCATCACCCGAGTCGGCATCCAGAACTATGCAGGAGCCCTCTCCAATCTCTATGGCCATGAAGATCGATTCGGTGAGGCGAGCGCGAATGTCTGGCGTGATCTCAATGCGGTCGATGACAATATCGACATCGTGGCTGCTGCTCTTGTCGAGAGGGATCTCCTGGTCGAGAAGCCAAATGGTCTGGTCGATGCGTACGCGGGTAAAGCCCTTTTTGGCAATAGCCTCGAGATCGTCCTTGAACTCGCCCTTCTTGCCTCGTGCATAGGGCGCTAAGATGATGAGCCGTGCCTTTTGGGGGCGCTTGAGCACCTCTTCGATAATCTCTTCTTTGCTCCTGCTCTTGACAGGCTCTCCGCTGATGGGGCAGTGGGCAATACCGGCGCGCGCCCAGAGCACTCTGAAATAGTCGTAAATTTCTGTGATGGTGCCAATGGTGGATCGCGGGTTTTTGCCGGTGGTCTTTTGCTCTATGGAGATGGTGGGTGTGATGCCGGAGGCCATGTCGAGATCGGGCTTGGGAAGATCGCCCAGGAAGCGGCGCACATGCTGGGAGAGCGACTCGATGTAGCGGCGCTGCCCCTCGACAAAGATCGTATCGAAGGCAAGGGAGGTCTTTCCCGATCCTGATACGCCGGTGAAGCAGATGAGCTGGTTTGGCTCGAGGGTAAGAGAGACCGACTTGAGGTTGTGCACCCGCACATTGTGCAGTTCTATCTTTTGGCTGTGTGTACCTTCTGCTACCATGCTATCCTAGCTTAAGGC
>JAFEGS010000486.1 GCA_018239705.1 Verrucomicrobiota bacterium
TGAGGGCACGAGCTTTTCCCAATTTGCATCGGTAAAGAATTTTTCAAGAGACTCCCTCGCTGATAGCCAGTAGACAAAGTGAGCCATATCGATCTCAACTCTTGCGCTCATCGGCTTATTAATTGCTTTCAAATAGGCTTGAATACGATTTTCTCTCTGCACTGGATCAGCTGAGAGCTCTTCAAATAGCTTTTCTCTATCTTTATCTTTTTCATATTCGTTTAAAGCTAGAAAATGCTCCTGTGTAAGCCTCGCCGGAGCGCCAAATTGATCGATGAGGTTTGCTTTTTGATCTCCCTCTTTAGGCACCTCTGCAGAGGCAAATAGCGCTGTCACACCTGCATAGATGGCGTTTGATGCAAATCTCGCAAGGAGCTTTTGCTGCTCTTCAGTTCCAGTTAAAAACACCTTTTCCACTACTCTATTCATCCAAGGCTGCTCTTGTGCTTCGCCTTTTTTAGGTGCTAAAAGCTGAGGTAGTTGCTTTTGTATGTAGCTACTCATATCCTTGAGCATACCGGGATCTACTTGCGGCACCCCAAACCGTTTTGCTACCTGTGAGCAGTCGTACACCTGCTTTAAATAGCCGCGTGTCATGGTTACTATCAGCTGGTCGAGATTTAGTGATTTCCACTCTTCAGGGACAATCCGGTCTAGTAATTCTTTTGGGAAGAGCGTTGCCACAAGATGCTCTGTCGTCTCGTATAATAAAAAATCTTCCACATCAATTGGCGCCTCTAGGGATACATCATTTGCCTTTCTGTAGGCCTCAATCCTCTCTTGAGTGTAGTTGTGAGCAAGTAACCATGCAGCACCTGTGAGCTTTTTGTCCTCGCGGCTATTGTAGCTGTCAATCGTATCAAAACCACCCTGAGAAATTGTGATAAACTGTAAAATAAGCTCAGCCGTCCGATCTTCAAAGGTCTTTCCCTCTTTAGGACCGACGTGGTAAGTGGCAATCTTCTCCAGGAGCGAGGGAAGAATCGTGTCAATAAATCGAGAAGCCGTTTTTGTCTGCAAAAAGGCGTGCGCTAACTCCTCCTCCACGCTCCCATTACTCTTCTTTGTTTTGGCGAGCTTCTTGATCGCCTCCACGCCCTGCATAATAATCTCGCGAAATTCATTCGGCATCTCGACTTGAGGCCTCTCTTTTGCCTCTTTTCTCATAGAGTAGATCGCTTGTAGCTGGGGTATGAAGACCTCTGCAGCGCTTTCGTACAGTCCTGCTTCTCGAACAAACTTGGGCAGGATTTGCTCAAATTCTTCTTCGCTAATAACTATTTTTAAAATATCT
>JAFEGS010000487.1 GCA_018239705.1 Verrucomicrobiota bacterium
CCCTACCGCAATCAGGAGATGCTACAAGACCTGCTTTCGGTCCTGCAGGGGACTACACGCCTTGCAGTGGCCTGGGATCTGACGACGCCGTCAGAGCAGGTTATCGTGCGGCCGGTCAGCCAATGGAAGAAGATGGAGCTACCCGATATTAAGAAAAAACCAGCTATCTTTCTTTTTCAGTAGACTTCAGAAATATAAAGTAGGGGTTACGTCAAGGAACTCTATGAGTGGTTTCTCTATTTAATGTTTTTATTAAATAATGGTGCGATCTGCTGTAGGGGTTATTAGATAGATAAAAAAAAGGTGGTACTACTATTTAATAATCTGAACGTTTTGAATATTACGTCTAATCTACTTCTCGAGGGCTCTAATTTCGATGCCTCCGGCCCCCCCTTTTTACAACCATGTTGAACTTTAATTTCACTTTATGTACAGTTTGCTTTAAAAATTTAAATAAATGGGTAAGAGTATGAACCTGGTAGTGGATGGGCTTGCTGTAACGGCCAGTTTTTTATTGAGTTGTGGTCCAAGCCAGCTTTTTGGGCTGATTAAGGGCGGTATTGATCTTGTGAGACTTGCCAAAATTCAATATAAAATTTCCCAAGTCAACGAAGAAATAAAGAGCCTGCAGACCGGTGGGTTGGGCGAGAAAAAGGTTGAAAACCTGACTGTCAAGCTAGCCAAACGTGCAAGCTATGAGTCAAAGTATGAGAGTAAGCTACGTGACTTAACCGCAGATGCTGTAGCGCTTATCCCCTTTGTGGGGGCAATTCTATCTTGGAGAGTATTCTCAGGTGACTGGGGAGCACCTGGTCGCGATATTGTTGAGCATGCCATACCACAGATGCTTGGTGACCACTCAAAAGTAATCGCACCCATTTTTTACCTGCTGTCGGGCTCTGGAAATAGCCAGCCGATGCCTGAAGGAGCGGGAATTCCTGTTGTGGATACATCAGGAGTGAGGCAGCTTAATTTCATTTTCCATCAGCACGATTCGGAGAGGCCTCGTCCAACGGTAGTGATTTTTCATGGGAATAAAATGACAGGTGAGCATATGGACACCTTCGGGGATTTTTACCACTCTCTAGGGTATGACGTTCTCATGCCAACGATAGGAGGCTATCCGGGCAGTGATCAAGTGGAGACCTCAGAAGAGAGCACCTACCGTGATGTTGAGGGGATAAAGAAGTTTTTGCAGCTCAAGGGAGTCACAGAGGTTGGATACCATGGCTTCTCGATTGGCGGCAGCCTTGCCTTTCAAGCTGCTGTGGGTGCAACTTCTGCCACAGCGCT
>JAFEGS010000488.1 GCA_018239705.1 Verrucomicrobiota bacterium
ATAGCGCCCGTACGGTTCGGAGGGAGGGGTGGCGAGAGCCATTCCTACCCCTATGGTGCGGCTTTCGAAAATAGACTTTCGCCGTTTCACGGCTCAATATTTAAAAACATTCCCACCACATGCTCACGCATGTGGCTACTCGCTTTCGTCGCATCCGCGACTAAAAAACATCGCAGAAGTTTCTTTATTTTGACGACATTGGTTCTCTACCTCACCTTTGATCGCGTGGCGAATAGCAAAATCGGATCACCAAATCAAGAAAATGTGATTTGGTGATCCGATTCTTACTTCCGTAGGGAGATTCACGACTTTTTTGCAGCAGAATGGCGAAAAGTCTTGACTATTTTCCATTCAGCTGCAAAATAGTCATCTATGGAACGAGCACAAAAGCAAGCGATTCTTCGCGATCTCAATAAGAAAATGGTCCTCATTGCTGGGCCACGGCAGGCTGGAAAGACAACCCTCGCAAAAGCAATAGCCAAAGAATTTACCCATTCCAGCTACCTTTCTTTTGACCGTTTAGCAGATCAAAAAATTATTCGAGAAGAGTCTTGGCTTCCTTCCACAGAGCTTCTTATCTTGGATGAAATTCATAAAATGGAGGGATGGAAAAACTATTTAAAAGGCGTCTTTGATACAAAGCCTCCACATCAAAAAATCTTGGTCACAGGGAGCGCAAGACTTGAGATATTCAACCAAGTGGGAGATTCTCTTGCAGGCAGATTTTTTCTGCATCGCCTGATGCCACTTTCCCCTGCAGAATGTGAGCAAATGAACGTGACATACTCCATCGATCACTTTCTGGAAAGAGGCGGATTCCCGGAGCCATTTTTTGCCGAGAGTGTGGTTGATGCCAATAGATGGAGACTTCAGTATGTAGACAGTTTAACAACGCAAGATGTTCTCGACTTTGATAATATACAAAACCTCAAAGCCATTCGATTGATCTTTGAACTTTTACGGCAGAGAGTAGGATCCCCTGTGTCCTATTCTTCCCTAGCAGAAGATACGCATATCTCTCCGACTACTGTAAAAAAATACATCGAAATTTTAGAGGCCCTCTACATAATCTTTCGGGTGACTCCATTTTCCAATAATATTGCCCGCAGTCTTCTTAAAGAGCCTAAAATCTATTTCTTCGATACCGGCCTTGTCAACGGGGATGGAGGGGCTCGTTTCGAAAATTTTATCGCATGCTGCCTTCTCAAACATATTTTTGGAAAAATTGACTATCAAGCAGAGGCCTATTCTCTCCATTACCTACAAACTAAGGAAAAGAACGAAGTTGATT
>JAFEGS010000489.1 GCA_018239705.1 Verrucomicrobiota bacterium
AGTGCAGCCTCACGCTTCAGACTTATAAGTAATTTTGGAACATTGTAATGCAATTTGATAAGCAATTTTTCACAAAAGGTAGTGTTAGCTGTTGTCGGACCGGTAAAAGTTCTTCGCAACATTGTTGCAATTGCGTCTACATCAAATGATGGCCTAAACAATAAGTAGAGAGCGAGTTTTTCGATTTGTTTACTTTGAATGAGTCTTTTAAACAGATCTGTGAGGTCGCTTTTCTCATTCAATGGAGGGGCGAAGTTAAAGCGCGCATTTGAGCTGTTGAGGAGCTGTCGAAAGTCCTCTTTTCTCGTTGCAAGAGATACCTTCAATTTGTCTTGATACAATGGGTAGCGAGAAAGATCGATGGGGTAGGTGACCTGCTTCTCATGCATATCGAAAACAGGCTTCCAGAGTAGAACGTCTGCCTCTTGGCTCCCTATCAATTGTTGCCACGTCGTGCACACCCTCATGAGCTTTTGCAGTACAGAGCCATTTCTATTTGAAACCTTTTCAATAACTAACTTTTGCTCTTCCAGCGTTAACGCTGTATTGCTAGTACAATAGTTATCTCTTAATCTGTTCAATTTATTTACCTATAGTTTAAAAATGAAATTATAATAAATAAAGGTGAAATATGTCCAGAAATTATTCCCTCGTGATCAACGCATCCCTATTTATGGAATTGTCTTCGCGTGCTGAACCACGAAATTCCATGGAAAAACGTGCAGATCCACCACGTTTTTCTATGGAAAAATGTGTCAAATCATCACGTTTTTCTAAGATATCATTGATTTAATTGCTAGACAGAGTAGAATAGAAGTAAAGGGAGGAAGAGCATGAAACGCGATATTTATGGCAAGCTGGAAGGCTGGAAGCACTCTGTTAGGCGAAAACCTCTAGTCCTCAATGGGGCAAGACAGGTCGGTAAGACCTATGCTCTTAAGCATTTTGGGAAGAGCTGTTTTAAAAATATAGTATATTTAAATTTTGAGAAGGATCGGAAATTAGCCGACTATTTTGAAGGTCTTCTCGATCCAAGGCAAATAATAAAATTTTTGAGTTTACATGCTGAGGCTACGATTGATCCCGGCGAGACCCTTATTGTGTTTGATGAGGTGCAAGAGTGTCCACGGGCGCTCAATAGTCTCAAATACTTCTGTGAAGAGGCTAATGAATACCATATCGCTGCTGCCGGTTCCCTTCTTGGTGTGAAGATATCTCAAGAGGAAGGGTTTCCTGTAGGGAAAGTCAATTTCTTGCACCTATACCCTTTAAGTTTTTTTGAGTTCCTTT
>JAFEGS010000048.1 GCA_018239705.1 Verrucomicrobiota bacterium
GTTTGTTGCCCCACACGATCCAATTCTGTTGCAGATCGCCAGCCCAATTCCTGCCGATGATGTTCTCTCTTTAGAGACGCTGGCAGATGTCGATCAGATGCTAGAAGTGGCCTACGGTGAGCAGAAGGATGCTGGTAAGCCTGTGCTGGTTGGCCTGGCTGCTCCTCAGATCGGTATTTCTAAAAGAATTATTTTGGTGGATCTGCTTGCAGATGGCAAGGGCAAAGTAGGAGATCTTCGCGTCTTCATAAATCCAGAGATTGTCCGGAGCTCTCAAGAGCAAAATGAGTGGTATGAAGGCTGCTTTTCTACGGGCCGCGTGTGCGGTATTGTCTCGAGGCCAACAAAAATCAGGGTTCGTTCCTTTACACGAGAAGGTGCTAAGATTGAAGAGGAATATTCCGGGATGACCGCACGCATCTTCCAGCACGAAATTGATCACCTCAATGGCCTTGAGTTTGTCTCCCACGTGCATGATGACGACAAGCTGCATTGGGTAGAAAAGGAAGAATTTCCCGAGTATCGCGACCAAGGGGCTTGGCGCAACTGGCACCGAAAATGCTCAAGGGAAGAGTGGAATAAAATCAAGACAGGGCGGTAATAGAGTCTTTTGAGCCTATTGAAAGTGGGTGGTGAAAAAACGACAAACGACACAAAGGACGAAAACGACTACAACGACATAAAAGGACCAAAACGACGAAAAGGACTCAGGCATTGTCCTTTTGGTCGTTATTTGTCGTTTAAGTCGTTTTCGTCCTTTTCGTCGTTTGTGTCATTTGTCGTTTTGGTCGTTTGTCGTTTGAATCACACTATGTACGTACATCCACAGCCTCTGTGTACTCTGCTAAAGGTGATTATTTAATGCAAATTAAAATCTAAAGCCAATGCCGGCAGAGGCCACATAGATGTTGCGATGGGCCTGATGGCGGGTGGGCACGCCAAGCGTCACCGTCTGCGCCTGCAGTAAGTTATCATTGATCAGGCGGTAGTACTGAAACCCAACGTCAAAATACCAAGAACCGAGGCTTTTTGGAATACAGCTGATTGCTATTTCGCTGCGCAGGCCGGTAGAAAAGACCCCAAACTTGGTTCTCTCGTTTTTCAGGCCAAGCTTGCCGCCATTCCAGAAATTGGCCGGTCCAGTAGTGACCCAGGTAGGTGCTGTGAGTGTCACGCCGTAGCCATATGTTCGTAGATCCCAGGTTGGCACCAATCCAAGCTCCACATCGTAGGTATGGCCGCGCTTGCCGGTAACCACAGTGGAATCGCCGCTCACCGTCCAAAAGAGCTTTGCATAGGGCTGAAAACTGACTGGAGCGATCAGGTGGCTGTCGTCATAGGCCAGCAAGAATTCGATGTTTCTTTCGGTGCTAAAGTGGTGAGGCGGGCTGAGGAACTCGAGGAATTGGACGCCAAACAGGGCGTGCTTAGCAAAGGTGACATTGGTCCCCACGCCCCAGTCGCACTCGTTCCAGTAGCCTACATAGTGGTCGTGCTGTCTGCCCTGAATGTCGTTCCAGATAAAGCCAAAGAGGGAAACATTATTGACGAACGTGGAGGTGTTCTTGTAGAGGTCTAAGGAGAGGCCTGTAGTCACCTGGGTGGTGAATTGGTTTCTTGCCACCAAGAGCCCGCGTGGAGTAACGTAGGCATTTTTGAGGGTCACATCGAGAAAGCCATGGACGCACGAATTGGTTGCCGCCTCTGCCCCTGCAGCCTCTTCTGCTAACTCAGCCTCATACGAATAGGCTGAAAGTGTACTCACAAACACACAAAACAAAACTGCTAACAATCTCATAGATCTCCCCCTTGAACGAACTCGGATTGTGCATTATCTCGCTTGTTTATGTCAATTACGCTATAAGAGTAGCAGAGGTATGCATATGATTAAGCAAGAAAAATGGGAGGCTCTTCGCAAGAAGATGGAGGAGCTGCAGATTCGAGAAGAAGATCTCATTGAAAAATTTATTTTAGGATCGGGTAGAGGCGGGCAGAATCTTCAAAAAACCTCTTCCTGTGTCTACTTGAAGCATCTTCCCACCGGTATAGAGGTAAAATGCGGGAAGGAGAGGTCTCGCGACATGAACCGCTTTTTTGCTCGCCGTGAGCTGTGCGAGAAGATCGAAGCGCAGGTCTACAAGGTTAAAACAGAGAAGATCCAGGCGATCGAGAAGATCCGTCGACAAAAGCGCAGGAGGTCGAAAAAGGCCCAGGAGAAGGTGCTTGAAAACAAAAGGCAGCGAAGCGAAATCAAGCACCTGAGAGGAGTCTCTGAAGAGGGCTAAAATTTTGGATAGAGGTTCAGGCCGCATCCAATTGCTTTTGTCTCAGCGACCGGGATGGGTTTGCCTTCGACCAAAGCCTCAAGAGCATTTCGTAGATACTGTTTTGTAACCATCTTCTGGTCTCTATCATCGTCAACAGCGCCGTGGTAGACCAGTCTGCCCCCGTTGTCAAATAAAAACACCTCCGGAGTATGTGTGGCGCCAAAAGCACGTGCCACAGCAGAGCCTGCATCGACCGTGTAGGGGAACTGATAACCATTCACTTTTGCTCGTTCCTGCATAATGGTAAAGCTATCTTCCGGGTTGGCGTCGGGATCGTCGGAATTAATGAACAGCACTCCAACACCCCTCTTTTGATAGCTGTTGGCAAGCGCTACCATCCTCGATTGCCACGCCTTTACGTAGGGGCAGTGGTTGCAGGAAAAGATGATGAGCGTGCCTTTTGGGCCGGCAATGTTGTCAATCGATAGCTCTTTGCCATCCACATTTTTCATCCGTATTGCTGCAAGGGGGATTTTGCTTCCAAGATCGAGTGCTTCTGCCTGTCCAAAGTTGCTTCCGAGCAGGATGAACGCTGCGCTTATAAAGATGCATGAAAGTAGCTGTTTCACTTTTGAGCTCCTATTTTTAAAAATGGGGTTATCTTTGTTTCGAAATCTTCATACGATTTGGCGCCTTCCCAGTAGTCTATCAGCCTGCCGCTCGAATCGTAGATAAAGGTGGCAGGCAGGGCTCCGCTCCACTTTGGATCGACCTGGTTGATGAAGGCATCATCTTTTTCTGCTTTTATATAGGTGGGAAAGTCGGCTCCACACTCAGTAAGAAATTTCTTTACAGCATCGAGCTGGGAAGCATCGTCATTGGAGACGAGGAGTACTCTGAGGCCCTTGTCTTGGTAGCTGTGTGCGAGCTTTACGATATCGGGCATCTCTTTGCGGCAGGGCAGGCACCAAGTGGCCCACATATTTACCAAGACCACTTTGGCTCCAGGTGCGACCACCTGTTGATGGAGCTTGTCTGCCGTAACCGGCAGTACCTCTTGGCCGTTGAGTACAGCAAAAAATGCAATGAGTGGAACCAGAAAATAAAAAAACATTTTACCTCGAATTAAATTTTTTTATTTAACATCGTACGAGCAAGAAGTCAATGTGTAAATAATAGATATGATAGAATAGAGAAGAGAGGTACAGTGTGTGGTTGATATTTATTTGCAAGAAATCATGCATGGCAGAGAGGCTTTAAACAAAAAAGCACAGGTAAAACCTCTAGAGAAAAGTAAATTTGACGCTCAGGCACATAAATATATAGATGAAGTAATTAATTCAATTGGAAGAGTATTCAAAGCTCTGTAATATCCCAAGGGACGATATGTATAAAAAAATTGAGGCGGGACATGGTGTTGCACAGAATATCGTTAAAGGGGAGATCCAAAAGGGCCACGCTGTGGATGAGGTGATTAATGTGGACTGGTTTATGCGCGCCCATATGGCAAAACAAAACCAGCTCTTTCTCAAGGGTACAGCGAAAATGGCAGATCCTGAGGGGCTCTTTGCAAAATTTGTTTTAAATTCTAAGAGCATGCTTGACGGAGATGAAGATGATCCTTACGGAAGGGCAAGTACTCACTATCCGGAGCAAGGGCAGAATGTGAGGGCAGAGTGCATCCAGGTAGGGAAAGGTGAGTTTCTTGCCTACAGTGGAACAGTAGCAAAAGCAAAAAAGAAAGAGTCTCCAGAGGCAATTATCCATCATCCTAAAGGTTCTCTACTCTTCAAAGCTACGAGTATAGGCGTCGATGCCTCAGGTGCAGGGGGTGCCTCTTTAGGGGTAGCCGGACAAGAGAACAAGACATTCCTTTTTATGCCTATGCACGAAACAGTGTATGATCCCAAAACCGGTAATCCCGGTAAACCAGTGCAAATTATTGCCTGGAAAGCGGAGGGTCATAGCGCACGTGATGTATACACGATTAAATTGAAGAATTGGTTAAATAAAATATTTTGTGGCATCGATAGGAGTGACAGTCGTGCCCGTGTGCGTGCCCGTGCCCGTGCCCGATGTATTCAATTTATTCCGCTTTTTGTGCCATCTTAATCAGCATGGCAACTATACGTACCAATAACTCCCTCCCTTTAACAAAAAGCCCAACATCCACTATCCCAAGTTGATTGCATACGTCAAAAATGCTCGCACATTCTGTTGCGGAACGCTTCGCCATGCGATAAAATCGACTTTTCTCACTCCCTGAGTATTCTCCAGCTCCTTCTGCTATATTCAGTGGGATCGATGTTCCTGCACGTAAAAGTTGATCTGCGAGATAGGCTCTCCCGCGTGGAAACTGTTCCACAATCTTATCCACCAGAACCACAAACTCTATTGCTGCTCTGTACACGTCCAATTTTTCATGATCAAAAGTATGCATATCTCTAGCCTACCATTGGACAAACCTTGCCCACAACACGAAACTTGTCGGTTATGCGTCTCACCAAAGCCTCGTAAATGTCTTCTGGGGGCGCCCGTAGCTGTTCCAAAAATCCTAACACCGCCTTTTTAAAATCTGTAAACTTTTCGTAGTATTTATTGTACAAAACCCTCTCGTTCATAAACTTCCACAACCGCTCTATCGGGTTTAGATTGGGGCTGTAAGGGGGCAGAAAATGCATCTGTATCTTGGAACCCTCTAAATACTCCTGGACATGCTTGTTGCGATAATATTTTGCGTTATCACAGAACACATGTACCCTCTCAGTATCAGGATAGGCGTTTTCGATCAGTTTCAAGAAATCAATTGTTGAGGCAGCATTGAGCCGTTCGTCTTGACGAACAAGTACCTTTCTCGAAATGATGTCTATAGCACCGGAGAGATTAAGGCGTTGTCGCCCTGTGTTGGTGGGAATTTCTTTGCGCTCTCCCTTGCGAATCCACCCATAAGTTGGCTTGGTATTATGTGTGGGGTGGACTCCATCGATGAAGCAAATCGCCTCATTTTCAGATAAATCCTTTTTCAGCTCTTCGTATTCTTTTATCCACTGTTCCTGAGCTTCACGGTTGGCCTTACCAGGCACTACAGCTGGCTTTTTGTATGAAAAGCCATGCATCTTGAGCCAACCGGTCATCCCAGGCACAGTATACACAATGCAGAATGTCGCCTTGACATATGCGATGATGTCCTTCGTATAAAGATAGGTATGGTTTTGGAGATGTTCTAGAAGAGATCTTGTCTGCTCAGCATCCAGCTTACTGACGGAGCCGCCGTTCTCTGGCTTGAGTTTTTGGCTTGTGAGATAGCCTTGGAGATGTTGACTTACAGCTTCATCACTCAGAAGTAATACTTCAGCAATTTGCTGAAAGGTCCAGCCTTTGTCTGCCAATAAAACAGCCTTAATGCGATCGCAAACTCGCTTGTCTCGCTCTTGTTTGTGCTGGAGTCTGAGCTTGTTTCGCTCTTCTATGGTCAAAAAATCTTTCATAGCTAAGACTTATGCTATGAAAGCACATTTTTTGCAAAAGGTTTTAGGTTTATGCTAAGATTTTATGTTAGGAGAGGTTGTTGATTTCGGGCACGGGCACGCACACGGGCACGGGCACGAAACCAATTCTTCATTCACGTTGTGTATAACACAGGGTGGTGATCTTATAGAGTCTCTTCTGCATGGATACCAGGCATTTATAAAAAAAATGCTAGATACTCCTAGTGAATGGCAAGAGACTCCGGGTGCTATGCGAGACCTGAAAGAAGATAAGCTTAATCCGGCAATTATACGGCAGCTGGTCGATATTAACGTGCTGGAAGGAACAGAAAAAGGCCTTTCTCCGCAGCTAGCGAAGCAGCTACAAACAAGCTTTAAGACGTTAGAGGCTACAACCGCTTCGGGCTGTCATTGCGGGCTGCAAGAGCTCAAACAGCACCTTCAGGTTATGCAGGCTGTGCCAGGCATGGCCGATGAGCAAAAAACGAAGGTAGCAGCACTGCTGCACACAATCGAGGCCTCCAATGCAGCATCCTTAAGTAGGTCTGAGACCTACAATTTTCCGCTGCTGCCTCGATCTGAAGAGGTTGTCCTTCCTTCTCTAGAAGAGATGCTTGCAGATAAAACAAAATTTGCAAGCTAAGCAGCAAAAACGTAAAGACAAATGACTTCCGTGTATAAAAATTAGCAGCATTATTGACATTTTTACTTGCAATTCGGTATCATATGATGCTACAATAATATACCGAGAGAGGTGAAAGGAGAAGAGTAAATGAAATGTCTAAATTGTGATTGTGAAAAATTTGAGTCAAAAAATATCCGATTCAACCCTGAGGTCAAGGGGGAAGAAGTTGAGGTAGTTGTGGCTGCATTTGTTTGCACACAATGCCAGACACCTCTCATGGACGGCGAACAAATGAATGTGCTTCGAAGGAGTGCTGCAGATAAATATCGCAAGCACCATGATCTATTAACGTCTGAAGAGATCATTAGATATCGAACGTTGCTTGGCATGTCTCAAACCACCTTTGCAAACTACTTAAAGGTCGGAGAAGCAAGTATCAAGCGCTGGGAAACATATTATGTCCAAGATGTCGCGCAAGATAATAATATCCGTTTAAAATGCGATCCAGCTTATGCAGATGTAAATGCCTTGGAAGTGCATTGGAAAAGCCAACCATCT
>JAFEGS010000490.1 GCA_018239705.1 Verrucomicrobiota bacterium
ACAAGAGGCATCCACGAAAGCTATAGCATGACAGTTACCGACCACAATACCTACCAGACACTGATCCCGCAGCTCCCCTTTCTCCTCGCATCAGAAAATCCATTTGCCGTCTCTGATATCCTGGGAGGCATTGGCTCCTCTGCAAGCATTGTCTCGTCTGCGATGGGCCTCTATTCAGCCATTCAGACCATCCGTGAGACCGCTCTCGATATTGACCTTTTGACCTCGCTTAGCGACACCTACAAGCAGCAGCTTGATCTGGACCCAAAAAATGAACCACTCCAGACGCTCTGCCAGCTCTTAGAGCTCAAACTGGATTTTGCAAAGCTACTGAGAAACCCAAGCGCTATTACCTCTGCAACATCAAGTGCCATTGGGCTTACTAATGCGGCCACCTCTCTTGCAGGCACTGCTGTTGGGGCGCTCCTCCCCTCTGCTGCAGCTGCTGCGACACTGGTCGGTGGAGGGACTGTTGGCGTCTCTGTTGTGCTAATAGCCTTTGCAGGCTTTCTTTTTACGCTCAATGAGCGAGAAGCGATCAAAAGCCACATCTCCATGAGGGAAAATATCCAAAAACTGGCAGAACAAACGGACAAAAGTAAGGGCAACCTTCTCCAATTTGACAAGCAATTAAAAACGCTTGAAAAACAGAAGCTCTCTCCTGAGGAGAAAGAGGCAAAGAAACAGAAAATCGAAGAAAACTTTAAAAATAAATTTATTTCTATACAAAAGAAACGCATCGCCACACAGCAAAAACTGTCAAAGGCAATGGAGCAGGGTACGGTTGGCAGAACGGCCAATGTTGTCGGCGTATCACCCGAAGAGCTCTACGACTATCGCAACCTGATCCAGGCGCTTTGCAACAGGCCGGACTATAAGGCGATCTTTCTTGATTTCTTTGAAGCCCACGCTCCCCATCTGCTCCATGAATTTAAAACTGATCCGGCAAACACGCTGATTAAGTATACTTTTTCGTAACAACTCTGAGGGAGCATGGAAAGTCCAAAATACCACGACGCTTATCTAACTATCACTGCTTTATCTCATGAAATCGATTCAATAAAAAATTTTGCATTAAAGGAGAAAAACCCAGACTTAGAAAACATCAAAATTAGAATTAATAATTTATGCAATGACATAAATACATTAGAAGCAAATATTAACGCGTATAGTTTGCCGAAGAAAGAAACGAATGATTTAAATAATAAAATCGAAAAACTTTCAAAAAAAGTTGAAAAATTAAAATCAAAGATTCCAACGCTATTTAAAGCTCAAGGTATTGAAGATGC
>JAFEGS010000491.1 GCA_018239705.1 Verrucomicrobiota bacterium
CGCGCACAAAATCGCTCAAGCCCACGTGGAGGGCGTGGTAGTCTTTTGCAGCAACCATTTTTGTTGCGATTTGCAGCACACTCGATATATCGGGAGCTTTCTGGAGCTGCTCACAGGCAAACGAATAGCTTGGGACCTCTTGGACTTGGGTCTGAGCAGTTGCCAGAAGATGGAGCGGCTGTGCGTGCATTGCTAATGGCTCTTTTTTCAAAGAGCCCTCTACTTGGAGATATTTCATGGTAGCTAGAGAGGCGAAGGGTGTGAAGATCTTTTCTCTTCGCTCATGTAGCCAGTTTTCGATTTTCTTTAGCTTGATCTGGCTTTGCATCAGGTAGGTGGTGCCTACAATGCCCTTTGCATATGCTTTTGCAACAGAGCGAGCCAGCTTTTTGTGTGACCTTTCAATTAAGTGCCACTGCGATTTTGTAGAGGGTATGCCATCACAGGCGCGAACCCCGTCGATGAGGCTCTGTAGCTTCATGTCTAAAATCAGCTGTTTGTATTCGTTTTTGGACATCTTTGTCGATAAATAGGCAAGAAGCGAGCGCCAGGTGCAGACGCCTGAATACTGCGGTGTCTTCAGCTCGTGGGGAGAGACCAGATCGTCCCCTGTATAAATCTCTTTCGGCTGGAGGAGCTTTTTGAGGCCATCGTAAATATCTTTTTCTTCATACTCTGTTTTTTCTATCGCTGAGTCCGGAAAAAAGGCCTTTTCAAGTAGCTCATCCATCGACTGGAGTGTGTGGACATCGGTGAGGAGCTCTTTTGGTACACCGCGAAAATCGATATAGGGGAGCCGCTTCTCTTTGGTGCCAACAACGGCCGCTGCATGTGCTTCAGAGCCTGCACCAAGGTTGAAAATACGAAGTGTGGCTTCAGTGGGGCTTGTAGGGATCAGTTCATAATACATCGCATGGCCGGAAGGGGAGCCGGCCCAGCCTCCGGGGAGGAGGAGCGGTGTCTTGTTATTGAAGGCAGCATTAATTGCGCCAGGAGCTGTTTTTTTGAAATCAGTAGAGAGTTGGATGGCAGATTCAATCTCCTGCATCGTCTCTTGAGAGAGGCCATAGGTAGAGAGGTTTTGCTCTTTTCGTTTTGAAAGAAAGTTATGAAGATAGGAGAGGGTGTTCTTTCTTTGATAGCCTTCGAGAGATTCGTTATTTTCTCCAAATTCATTGGCATGAATATGAAAGAGCATTTTCATCTCAATGGGGGTCATCTCTTTTAGGTGATGGAAGCGGGGCTGGGAATCGATCTTGCCCTCGAGCCACACAGGATCGATGTTGG
>JAFEGS010000492.1 GCA_018239705.1 Verrucomicrobiota bacterium
AAGGAGTAGTCCATGAGTCAGCACGATAATGAGAAGAAAAAGGCCCTTGAGCTTGCTTTAAGTAGCATAAAGAAGCAATTTGGCGATGGTTCTATTATGACATTGGGAAAACATTCCCAAGCTAGAGAAATCAGCAGCATCAAAACAGGTGCGCTTACGCTCGATCTCGCACTAGGAATTGGCGGAGTGCCTCGAGGCCGTGTTGTAGAGATCTATGGCCCAGAATCTTCCGGAAAATCGACGCTCGCCCTCCATATCGTTGCCAATGCCCAAAAAGCAGGTGGTGTTGCCGCTTACATCGACGCAGAGCATGCACTCGACCCAGCATATGCAGCGCGCCTCGGCGTTAACATCGATGAGCTTTTGATTTCGCAGCCAGACTGCGGAGAAGAGGCGCTCAACATTGCTGAGTTCCTGGCCCGCTCAAATGCAGTTGATGTTGTGGTTATCGACTCTGTCGCAGCGCTCGTTCCAAAAGCAGAACTTGAAGGTGAAATCGGCGATCAGTTTATGGGCCTCCAGGCTCGCCTCATGTCACAGGCGCTGAGAAAACTCACTGCTTCACTTGCAAAGAGCAACACCTGCGCTATCTTCATCAACCAGGTTCGTGAAAAGATCGGTGTCGTCTATGGCAACCCAGAGACCACTCCCGGCGGCCGAGCGCTCAAATTCTACGCCTCTGTGCGAATTGACCTCAGAAGAGTCACCGGCATCAAAGGAGCAGACAACGCTGAAGTGGGTAACCGCGTCCGTGGCAAAGTGGTGAAGAACAAGATGGCGCCTCCATTCCAAGTGGCTGAATTTGATATCCTGTTCAACGAAGGGATCTCAAGAGCCGGCTCCATTCTGGACCTCGCTACAGACCTCAATGTCGTCGACAAAAAGGGTGCCTGGTACAGCTTTAAAGGCCAACGACTTGGACAGGGCAGAGACAGCGTCCGCGACGACCTCAAAAAGAACCTCAAGCTTCTCGAAGAGATCGAAGCTCAGGTCATTGCTGCCATGAAGGACAGAGTGCCTTCAGCACCGGCAGCTACCGTTCAGGAACTAGCTGAAGAGCTCGTTCAGGCCTAACCTAATTAGGCTCAAACGACACCAGTGACAAAGCAATGTCGTTGGTGTCGTTAAGGTCGTTTGTCGTTTTTTCCCTTCAACCAAACAACTTGATTTTTTATTTACTCTCCGTTACACCTTAGCTTCATTTTAAACATGAGACCATAAGGTGGATTATGAGAAAAATCTTGTTTTACGTAGGGCTATCGCTTCTGACCATAGCCAGCCTTTC
>JAFEGS010000493.1 GCA_018239705.1 Verrucomicrobiota bacterium
ATTTCGCCCGGCTAAATTTATAGAATCGGCAACACACAATCTTCATGTCGATCTTTTGATCGGTGCAATCCTTGTCGTACTTATCCTGCTTGTTTTTTTACAGAACATAAAAGCGGCAGTAATTTCCCTACTCGCCATTCCTCTTTCGCTTATTGCAGCGATCACCATGCTCTACTATCTCGGCATCAGCCTCAATACGATGACCATGGGCGGCTTGGCCATTTCTATCGGCTTGCTGGTCGACGATGCGGTTATTACATGTGAAAACATTTTCCGAAGGCTTAGAGAAAATAGGGGAAAGATAACCCTTGCCTCATTGATACTGAACGCAACCTTTGAAATGCGAAGCGCGGTAGTCTATGCAACCATTATTATAGCCTGTGTCTTTATCCCGGTTCTTACTCTTTCAGCCATTGCGGGGAGCATATTTAAACCTCTAGCCATTGCCTATATTCTTGCTACCTTTGCATCCCTGTGTGTTGCGTTAACACTTACTCCGGCACTCGCGTATCTTTTTTTTTCAAAGCATCCTCCGGAACATACTGATCCTCTTCTTGTGCATTGGCTCAAAGAAAGATACTCTTCTTTATTGCGCTTTGTTGAAAGGCATCAGATAGGTCTGTTTTCGGCAGTTGGCATCCTTATCCTCGCAAGCATTTCAGTGTACCCTTTCTTGGGAAAGAAACTGTTTCCGGCGTTTGAAGAAGGGCAGTTTATCATCCATATGAATGCCATACCTGGTACATCTCTTGAAGAATCGGTCCGGATGGGAAATCGACTGACACACGAGCTCAAAAAATTCCCTTTTATAGAAAACGTAGCGCAGCGGGCAGGGCGTGCAAAAGAGGGAGATGACATTCACGGCACCCATCAAAGTGAAATTGATGTAACAATAAAAGCAAATGCGAGCGGCAATTATGACCCCTATCTTCTAGAAATTCATAATGTATTTGATCATTTTCCGGGAGCGCGGTTTTCTATTAAAACGCCTTTAGCAGAGAGAATTGACGAGGTGATATCGGGATTTACTGCGTCTATGGTGATCAATATCTTCGGAAACGATCTTGATATACTGGATAAAAAAGCTGAAAGCATCTCCAAAATTTTACAAAAGATTCCCGGGATTTCCGATATCTACATCCAGTCGACAACCGGAATGCCTGAGCAGGTTATCAAGTTGAAGAAGGAAAATCTCGTTCGATTTGGATTTACCCCCGTAGATGTCCTTTCTGCGATCTATACTGCCTATCAAGGCACAGTAGTTGGGCAAACGTTCGTTGCTAA
>JAFEGS010000494.1 GCA_018239705.1 Verrucomicrobiota bacterium
GTCTTCTGTGCATTTGTGACAATTTGATTTTGAATGGCAACTGTAGAGCCAATGGTATCGATTTTATTTGCCTTGAGTTCGCGTACCACCGAAGATGCATGTTCATGGAGCTGATTCGATTTTTCAACTAATCCTGTAAATGTCACCTCACCTACTGGTGTAGAGGGGGTTAATGTAGTTACTTTGACTGGAGTTTGTAGCTGTTCAACCATCTCTTTGTGAAGGGATTCTGTCAGAACCGCATCCGGGAACATCTTGAGAAAAGCGTCAAGAAGAGAAGGGAACTGTTCAGTGGTGGTAGTACGCTCCTGTAAATATTGTAAAAATGCCTGTGGTGCATTTGCTGTCACTAAACGATAATCGCTAAAAGCACCAAGCAATTCGACAGAAAATTTTGTATTTTCTTCTATATAGTCGTTAATAACTTTTTGGAGCTCTTCATCTGTAGGAGCATACTGCCTAAGGCTTGATTTCAACTCAGTATAGATTTTCTTCTCTGTCTCGTCATCCAGTCTCCTAATTATGTGTCCGTAGAAGTGGTCTAGCATTCCTTCAGCCTCATTTTTGAGTAGCTTGTATCTCTCAGGTGTGCTTTGGAATACAGCTCGGGTTTTTTTCACTTGCTGTGCATACTTTAGACCCTGTTTTAAAGCATATCGACAATTCTGATCGCCGTCAAAACTTTCTGTGCCGTCACTGCCTATAAACAGGCCCGTTGTGGGATTATCTGCCGGATAAATCATCGTGCCGTCATCTATGTGGCTTATTTTGTACAGCCTATCTTTAATGACGACCTTGCCATCGGGTATTTCTAGTATTCGTACTGATCGCGATTTGAGCGTGGTAATTTTTTCTATTTGTTCTTGAATGGTACTATCTTCAACTTCAAAGTCGGCTATATTAAATGAATAACCCTTCAAGTTGAAACTGGCAAAAAAGCGATCGATGAGGCTATTTGTACATTTAATTTGAGAAACATCGCCATGCTTGACTACGATGAGCCTCGATTTGGGCGTCCACATGGAACCAACGCCGGCATCTCTTGTTCGTTGGTCTTGTAAATAGCGGTTTATTTCTCCTTGGATTTCATGAGGTGTCTGCAGCTGAAAACCAGAAGGCTTTGTTGATCCATTACCCATATTCCCCACTCCGTTTTAATTTTAAAATACATTAAATAAAATATTAGATCAATAGATCGTTACATAGAGTGAATAGTATTTTATTTTTTTACTACCACAGAGCCCACAAAGATCACAGAGAAATTCAGAAGGTCTT
>JAFEGS010000495.1 GCA_018239705.1 Verrucomicrobiota bacterium
TCCTATCGCATCTCCTACATTTACCACATCGCCCTGGTTTACAGAATAGGTCACAGTGCCGCTATCCGGTGCGTACAGGATCTGGTTCAGCTTGTCGGTTTCCATCTCCAGCAGTTCATCATCTATCTGCACTTGAGACCCGGAAGGCTTCAAAATAGCGCCAATTGTCACTTGCGAAATCGACTCCCCCAAAAGAGGGATCTTCAGCTCAATCTTCATCTCAGGCTCCTTTTGCAACCGTGATATCTCTATGTGCCACATAATAGAGCTTCTTTGCAAACAAAAATTCTCTGCTTTATTGTACCATTAGTCACAGCTACTCATAGCCGTGTTATAGTAAGTAATAATTTCAAAACCCAAAGGAGCTTCTACTATGGAACCACAAAAAGGCATTCGCTTAGCAATTCCTCATACTGCAGAAGGCTGCAAAACTGTTACTCATGTCAATCTTGTAGGAGCAAAACATATAAATAAGAAAGTCCAGGCACTCGTTGATGGCCCTGCTTTGGACAATCTAGAGACCCTCGACATCTCACAAGGAAAAGATCTTCAAAATAGATACGCAATTAAATGTCTGAAGAAATTTCCTACTATCACCAAACTCAATCTAACGGGATGTAGAAAAATCGAGGACAAAACGCTTGAACAGATTGGAAAACTACTGCCAAATCTTACACACCTGAAGCTTTCGGTATGCCCTCTGATTACCGATAGGGGGCTCGAAGCTCTGGTCACTGGCTGTAAGAAATTGGAGTACCTCAATCTCTCTCTCGACTTCCACACATGCGAGGAGCGCTATAAGGTGCGAAATTTTTCAGAGGTCTCTTCGAGCTTGGGCATAAGGAAAGAAGATCTCGTTAAGCTCACTCCGGTGGTTATTGAGACCTTTCTTCCAAAAGTGTGGGCACGTATTCAGGAAAAGACATCGACGCAACTTACCTTAAATGGCCTTCAGAATATCGTGAACAAGTGCGAGGCACTTAAAACGCTCTATGTTCCTTGTATTTTAGAGTCTAAAGAAGATCTCCTTACGATGATACTGGAGGAGGGTAATACACTGGGTAAGACGGCCGCAAAGGTTCTTGAAGAACTCCCTGATGAGGGAGCCTCTAAAGAGCTGCGGATACTGTCGTATGAACAAGATCCTTCTGTTGTCTGGGCAAGTACACAAGAGTGGACTGTGGACGAATCTGCCACCTCTGAAAACAAATAATGCTTTCTCTCAAGTCTCTGCCTCGACTTTAGCATTTTATGCCGTCCTTTCAGGACTTTG
>JAFEGS010000496.1 GCA_018239705.1 Verrucomicrobiota bacterium
TCTCAATTTCCTGTTGTGGGGATTTTGGGTCCTCGGCAATCAGGGAAAACAACTCTATCTAAGGCCTTATTTCCTGGGTACAAGTACCTCAATTTAGAGGCGCTGGATACAAGAAGATTTGCAGCGGAAGATGCCCGAGGTTTCTTAAAGTCATTAGAAGAGGAAAATGGGGTCATTCTTGACGAAGTTCAGCGTGTACCCGACTTGTTATCTTATATCCAAGAGTACGTCGACGAACGGCAAAAACCTGGATTTTTCATTTTGACAGGATCGGAAAATATCTTGTTAAACCAGCATATTAGTCAGACACTTGCGGGAAGAATTGCAATCACCACCTTGCTACCACTTAGCATAGAGGAATTGAAAGATGCCTCTCTTCTTCCGGATGAAAAAGAAGAAATTCTTTTTCGCGGGTTCTACCCCTCTCTGTATGCAAAGAAAATAGAAACCTGTGACTGGATTCAAAGTTATATTCAGACATATATCGAACGAGATGTTCGCAATCTCAAACAGATCGCTGATCTTTCTCTATTCCAAAAATTTCTTCAGCTTTGTGCGGGTAGAATCGGGCAATTATTAGATTTAACTTCGATCGGAAACGACTGCGGTATTGCAGCGAATACTGTACGTTCTTGGATTTCAGTGCTTGAAGCAACATATGTCATATTTCTTTTGCAGCCACATCATCAAAACTTTAGCAAAAGGCTAGTCAAATCTCCCAAATTGTACTTTTATGATCCTGCAATTGCATGCAGTCTTCTCTCTATTCAATCTTCAAAAGAACTTGAAGCCCATTACTTGCGTGGTGGACTTTTTGAATCGATGATTCTTTCTGATGTGCTCAAAGCGCGCTATAATGCAGGACTCAAACCCAATCTTTATTTTTGGAGGGATAAATCGGGTTTGGAGGTCGACTGCATTCTCGAGCATGGAAGAAAGCTTGTGCCCATAGAGATCAAATCTGGGGAAACAATTAACACTGATTTCTTCTCAGGTTTGACGAAATGGAATGTACTGTCAGGAACCGACCCCTCACAGAATTTCATTGTTTATGGGGGAAAGGAAAAACAACATCGTTCTCAAGGCACTGTGTTAGGCTGGAATCAGCTCGACTTACTACCTTAAATGTTTAGGTTTTACAAAGAGTGAACTTGTAAAAATCGGAGTGATGGTATATGGCATGCTTTTTTGTTGTTGTTTAGGGGAGATAAAGAAAAGGGTATTATGTTATGAAGTTTTTTGATGCAATTGCAATGATCCTGCTCATCATC
>JAFEGS010000497.1 GCA_018239705.1 Verrucomicrobiota bacterium
CTTATCAGCATATCATTGGAATAATTCATGAGAAAGTGCATTTTTATTGGCTGTTGAATATAACTTTTCCAAAAATCTATATTTTCAATCGTTTGCTTTGCATTTTCATTCATTTTTAGTGTTTCAACAGAAATAGCCGGAATATTATCACCAGATACGAATAAGCCATCGGTAGATCTGCTCTCAACTTCCCTAATGCAAAAATCATACCCTTTTTCAAAAGCTTCTTTTTTGTTCATTGCTTTCTTCTGTAATTCTAAAGCCTTTTGGCTCTCAGTATGACCAGTCCCTGCTGGTGAGACCACTCCTAAGTATTGCATTTGCATAGTTTGTCGGATTAGCTGGATATCATCCGGACTGCCACTACCTAATTTATCCATCAGAGACACCTCATTTATAGTTCTCTTATAAATTCAGTATAAAGCTAAATTTTTATTATAATCAATAAATTAATTTTTGAAAGGATCGCATCTAAATGGTGTCAACTTAAAGCTCGTTTCTTGATCTCGATCTCTATTCAGAGCGAAGTGTATGAAGAGAAAGATTAAGATCATGATCATGATTAAGAGAGAACGAGCTTTAAGTTGACACCATTGGACCCAGCTCCAACGTGCCCTTTAAACCGGCTGCTTAAATTGGCTTCTGATGTTATCTTGGTGCGATTGTCGATTATTAGCTCTCAAATTTCTTGGTGTTTCACTACTGATAATTGACTGTTGTATATTATCAGTAGTGAGGCACTCCTATGGATTGGTGCTGTTCGAATAGTTCTTTCGTTGCGAATAATTCGAAAAGTTGTTAAGATGGGGTAAGGTAGAAAATCCATGAGGAGGATCATGTATGGCAGCCGCAGCATTTCAATTTTCAGAGCCTGTCATTCCAAACGAGAATGAAGTAGAGCTCGCCCGTATTTCGAGCCGCGTCTTATCCGCCTTAAGCTTAAAAAAGGCAAAGTCGGTGGATATTTTGCTTGAGACAGTAAATCATCATCACAACGCTGTAAGCTTACCCTTATCTGCCTTTAAGCTACTCGTCAACATCCTCGTCCAAATGGCTGAGGGCAATGCTGTTACCTTAATACCCGTGCATGCTGAGCTTACTACTCAGGAAGCAGCCAACTTGTTGAATGTTTCTCGTCCCTACCTCATACGCCTTCTGGAGGATAAGAAGATTCCCTTTCGCAAAGTCGGGACAAGAAGAAAAATCTTGTTTCAAGACTTGATGGATTATAAGCAAAAAATTGATGCTGCTCGTCGTAAAGTGTTGGATGA
>JAFEGS010000498.1 GCA_018239705.1 Verrucomicrobiota bacterium
TATTTTATTGATCAATGAAAACAAATAATGTGAACGCGGCATTTTATAAATATTTAGCTTAATTTCCCGAGAGCCATGTAACAATTCCTGTCAGGCGAGCTGAATTTTGTAGCAAAAAACCCAGCATATTTTCTACGATCCTCAAACTTTGTAACCATTCAGAGAAGGAAAATACTCTCATGCATACCATAATAGCCTTTTTGATACCCTTGATGCTCTTTTGTTCATGTACTCGTCATTCACAAGACCGCAAGTACACAAGTCACACAGGGTCCGAATACAGCCCAGAAGCAGGGTACAGCGTCTCCTTGCCTACAGGCTGGACAAAAGTGACAGACCAGGAGCTTATCGACCGACGGGTGCTCTGGTCAATAGACACCGTTTATACGAGAGAGAGACATAAAAATCAGATAGATGCCTGGGATGCTCCAAAAGACATCGATGGCTTCCTTACAGTAATGAAGGTTGACCTCTTATCAGGGTTTTCTAGGGAAGGGTTCACCTTCAAAGAATACATCGATTACGTCATTTGTACGTTGAAAGAAAATGGCGTGATGGTACAAGAGACGGGCACCTGCCCAATCGACTCTCATCGCAGCAAGTGGTGGGTCTTCTCTATTGGAAATGGGTACTTGCAACAAAAGTGCTATGCGGTACCTCACAAAGGCTTTGCCTACATCTTCGTCTTCACAACCACCTACCTCTCAGAAGAAAAAAACAAACTTTTTGATGAGATTGCAAAGAGCGTCAAATTTTATTCATAATAGAGCGAGTCAACTAATGAATATTTTATTACTATTTGTTTTGTCTATTGTTGCATATGCTTCTTGCGCACATCAGCCTGTGGTTCCGAAGGAAACTCTGGCAGAATCGAATATCCCAGGCATCAAGGTTCGTGCAAAAAAAGCACTTTCCGTTGACACCCCAAATGCCGGGACCATCGTTTTTTATACCGTGGTGGCTACCAATGTACCGCCTCAACGAAAGTTTACCTTGCAAATGTCTGATGACGCCAATGTAGACAAGTCAGCTCTGATAAAACTTACAAGCGGCAGTGATGGTAGACTTTGGATAAAGGGAGAAAATACTCCTCTCGATCGTTGCCCTCTGCCTATTACAAACGTCTTGCCCGGTGAGGTCAGCTCCTGGTGGCTAGTCGCTGAGGACCGTTCTGTGGCTGTTGCTACAAAGGTAATCGGTTATCCTTTGGAGGAGTTTGGAAGCGATGGAGCGCAAATCTCCCTCTCTCGTCTCCACCACGATGGCTCT
>JAFEGS010000499.1 GCA_018239705.1 Verrucomicrobiota bacterium
ATTAGCAAAGGGAGCTACAAGAGAAGAGATTATTAACAGCTGTAGAGATCTTTATAAAGCAGGAAACTCACGAAACTTCACAAGAGAAGGGATAACCAACATAATTGATGCTGCTATTAGACAGGTAAACGAGTAAATACTTATCCTTTTTTGTCATTGGTACCCCTTTCAGCATTTGTCATTTCTGACATTTTACTCACACCCGTTTTAACATACTACTAATTTTGCAAAAGTTTCTTTACAAAAAGAAGGAGCATTTTAGCTTTTTCAATGGCCAATGTTGTTGTATTTTGATTAGGATCTGGCCTGTCACTTGGGTATCGTAGGAGCGTACCAAGGGGATTTAAAAATTCGACCGTGGAACGTAACTCCTCGAATGATGCATCATATCGACAGCATAATTCGGTAAGCAGAACGAGATCATGAGATTTCTGTATAGAACAAAGTTTAAATGCTAAAAAACCCTTTAACGCTTTCTCAACGCATTGATGTGCATGATATATAGCTATATCGTTGATTTTTTCTCTAGAAAGCACCTCTGCAGCCTTAAGATCGTGACTGGCTTTTTTTAACCAAGCTTTATGATTTTGCATACACCTTAATCCCTGACTTGCCTATTTTGTGGCAAAGGGTAGTCGAATCTTTTGCTTCCTTTTCGAATTCCTTTTTAGTGTAGACAAGAAGATCTTTTGAAATGCCCAAGCCCCAAAGGGCATGATGTCCCGCAACTGGCCGGTCATATACGTCTTGATCCGTATGATCTACAACGATAAGAAGATCCAAATCACTGTCATCAGTCGGTGAGCCCCATGCATATGAACCAAAAAGATAAATGCTTAGAGGATGGTAGGTTTTTACAAGTTGTGCTATTACTTTTTTAATTACTTGTCGAGCAATCATTTTCCATATCTCCTCCCAACAGACTGATCCTAACATAGACTACTCTTCTGAGCAAGAATTAAATTTTCATTCCACTTGAGATTAATTTGGCATGGCGCTAAACGCAATAAAAAAGGTGTTTATATGGTACATTGCATTGGACTTGCATCAGGACTTGGGGCCGCGAACAGTGATTGCGGCATGGGGCCTCGCTATTTTCAACAGCACTTGACTCTCGATGACGCTCTACACTGGCAGCAGATTATCGCCTCCGAAAAATCGCCCTACCTCTCATCTGAGAACAAATACGATCAACTCGCATGCCTGAACGGCAAGTTCGCCCAGCAGGCCAAGATGATATCGCAGAAGGAGCCCTTTTTCTTGGCGTTC
>JAFEGS010000049.1 GCA_018239705.1 Verrucomicrobiota bacterium
GGAAACTGGGGGTAAGATCGAGGCTTTTTTGTAGATGTGCTAAAGCTTTTTCTTTCGGTACACCTCCGAAGCGCGCAAAGAGATAATGCCCCACACTGTTCGTGGGGTTTTCAAACAGCGCTCTATTTTCTAGGACCATGTTCTGCGCCTCAAAACGCTCAAAGGTCTTTGGATAAGGAACCGTTAGAATCTCCTGTAGTAGTTTTGGCTGTACAGAACCGTAAATTCTGAGTTCTTGTAGCTGTGAGGCCTTTTTGCACATCGAGGCAAGCGGTAAAAAGTCGATATTTTTCAGCACCAGTTTTGTGACACTGGCGGGGATCTCCAGGTAGCGGTCATGCTGGGGGAATTGGCCAACAAAGGTAATCGAGCGAATACCCTGAAAGGCCTTTTCTATTTTTTCTAAAGTGACCGAGGTGCCGTACCAAGTTTTCCGGACATCTACAGTAAGGTCTAAGGTAATCTGGTACTGTACTGCCTGCTCAGCATAAGACTCGAGGTAGGGGTTTAGGGCATCCTCATCTTGCACCTCCAGGATCTGTGAGCACAGCTCACTTGCATCAATTGAAGAGGAGGGAAGTGCTGTGGGGAAAACATATGTAATCTTAGGTGTGAACATGATATGACTCCGGTTTAATAGGTCGGAGCCTAGCACTCTGGGAAGTTTTACGCAAAACAAAAAAGGAGGGCTTCAAACTCGCAGAATCTCGATATTTTATTGAGATTCTGCGAAATATCTCGATAATTCGCACAATCTTTACATTTATTGCAGATTCTGCGATATTGAAGCCATAACCCGTGAGGCAATATGAGTCACGTGCTTGCAAGAGCGAGAGAACTTAAGATATTAGAAGAGCTATACCTGTCTAAAAAGGCTGAATTTTTGGCCATTTACGGACGACGACGCGTTGGGAAAACGTTTCTTATCCGAGAGTTTTTTAGAGACAAGGGCCTTTACATTGCTCTCACAGGTGTAAAAGGCGCAACTGTTAAAAAGCAACTCAAAAACTTTACAGAAGAATTTAAAAGAGTGTTTGGATCCCCTGCAGGATTTAAATCTCCCGAAAGCTGGTTTGATGCATTTGCAGAGCTCCGAAAAGCTATTGAGGCTGTGAAAAGCCAAAAACGCATTATCTTGTTCTTTGATGAGCTTCCCTGGCTTGCTACGGCTAGATCAGAATTCCTTCAAGATCTTGATCATTTCTGGAATAGGTATATGTCGGAAGATAGCAGAGTCATCCTTGTTGTATGCGGATCAGCAGCATCTTGGATGATAAAGAAAATCATCCGTAATAAAGGGGGGCTCTATGGGCGTTTAACTGCAGAAATCCGCCTACTTCCATTTGACCTCCAAGAAACGGAAGAATTTCTCAAAGCTCGAGGAGTAGAGCTAAAGCGTAAAGCCATTGCAGACCTTTACATGGCAATAGGAGGCATACCAAAATACCTAAATTACATACCAAAGGGACAATCTCCTCTACAGATAGTTAACAAGCTTGTTTTTGATGGACCTCTTACTGATGAATTTACTGATCTTTATGCATCGCTTTTTGAAAACCACACGCGCCACATTAGCATCGTAAAGGTTCTAGCAGAACACCCCGGAGGACTTACGAAGCAAGAGATTGCCAAAAAAACAGGCCTCACGCCAGGCGGTGGAATGAATCATATACTTGAAGAGCTTGAGCAGTCAGGATTTATTCTTGAAACGCATGAATTTGGCAAACTGAAAAAGGATAGTCGCTTTCGACTTGTTGATGAATACTCGCTCTTTTATCTCAAATGGTGGCCCAAAGTAAGGGAAAGTAATTTTGGAAAAAGTGACGACACATTTTGGACAAGTGCATTCAATAGCGCCCAAGGTCGTGTTTGGATAGGCTATGCTTTTGAAATTCTTTGCCTCAAACATGTCGCAAAAATTAAACGTGCTCTTGGCATTTCAGGAGTACTCACAAGCGCATCAGGATGGATCTACAAGCCCGCAAAAGGCAGCCGTGAAAAAGGTGCCCAGATCGATCTACTCATAGATCGCGCCGACAACTGCATCAACCTGTGCGAGATCAGGTACTCAAATGACGAATATGTGATCAATAAATCCTGTGATGAAGAGCTCAGAGGAAGAAAAGACACTTTTATCACCCAGACAAAGACCAAAAAAAGTGTTTTCCTAACACTCATTTCACCATATGGGGTCAAGAAAAATGTGGGCTATTTTGACACTGTTGATGTTGTGGTTACACTTGATGATCTCTTTTAAACAAGCTAGATAAAGGAAGTGCAGCGCTCAGCCAAAGGCCATTCAGGAGCGAAAGTGCTGGCTGCGCTATTATCGCCTTCATCAACACAATGCCTGCTACCACTATAGCTGGCCTGTAGAGCCTCTGTAGGACATTTGTTGGCTCTGCGAGAGCAGGCGCCCAAATCATCCCAAGCGATCCTCCAATACCAACAAGCACCAGGTACTCGACTGTCCTATTGAGGCCGAGCAGGTAGAGCCCCGAAAAGAACAGTAGAGAAAGGATCGATTTTATAGCGCGCCCCTGCTTTGAGAGGAGCCTTTCGACCCATGGCAGGCACTTCCAAAAACAGAAGAAAACAGCCGAACCAAAAATCCACCCTCCCACAATATCGCTTGGGAAATGAAGCCCAAGATAGACTCTCGAAAAACTCACGAGCAGCACTAAGAGACTTCCTACAATCCAAAACCATCGCCTTCGCACGCTGCAAGCTAAAAGGAGAAAGCTTGAAATCCAGGCCTGGGCTGCGCCGCTTGGAAAGCCGTACGATCTTGCGGTAAGGAGGCCAAGAGTTGGCTCAAGCTGGCACGGGCGGGGTTCACTGAATACCATTTTGAGATCGTGCACAGCAAAGCTGTTCAGGATAAGCAGGAAGAAAAGCCTCTTCCCGCACTGCTGGTCATAGGCATACCAGATAGCGGCAACCAGCATAAGGTAGAAGACATTAGTATCGAGATAGTTCATAAAGATCATGAACTGATCGAGAAATGGGCTATGTAGAGCTTGGAGCTTTTGCATCCAAGCAAGCTCCATCTGGTGCAGTGATTCAAAATTCATGTTTTAGCTCGCTCATTCTTCTTGCTAGCATCTCTTTTGCTGCGGGCAAAATGCTGAAGTTCGTCACTATGAACAGGCAAAAATCGATCGCTTCTCTATTGCTGCCCCGTAGCAGCCTCTCCATCTGCATCTCGATAAGTGGTGTAGCTTTAGTCACATTCTGGTCTTCCATAAGATAGTCTAGCGCAAGGCTAAGCCTGGCACCATCAACTACCTCCTCTGCACCTTTGTACCCTTGAGGTGTTGCAATCAGCTTTTCCATTATTTGCTGTCTCAGCTCAGGAAGAAGGGAATGCCTGTGAAGTAATTTAACGATCTGAAGCGCATCTTGATCCCTTCGGGTGAAAGTCAGCTTAGCTATGTGCTCCTGAACTCGTGCGCTTACATCTTTTTTCGGATTTCCACCTTCAATCTCAGTGCACAGCTGCATAAGGTACAATTTTTTATCGTCATAGACTTCGAGGGAAAGAGGGAGATCTGTGAAAAAAACGGGCGCGCTGCTGGCTACGTGCATGGTACACCTCCTGTAGTAGGTCGTATCCTAGCACCCTAAGAAGTTTTGCACAAAGCAAATTACTACTCTATTTTATTCAATTTTTTAATTGACAATCGAGGAGTAAACATGCGATTATACTATATAGGGGGTGTGCATTATGGATCCAACGGGTGATGTACAGAATAGAGGCGAAAGCCAGCAAATCAATCAGCCAGCGCGTAAACGCAGGATGGCTATTGGGGAAAAATCAAAACCGTTAAGAGATATCACGAATAAGCCGTTAGAACTTGGCAGCGGAACAGTTCAAGGAGTAGAAAATAAGGTACAGCGTAAGCGTAAGGTAGCTGAAGGAGAATCCTCTTTACGTGAAAGGGTACAGAAGAATCTTATCAGTGGAGATAAGACCGATACAGTAATGAATAAAACTCTACATGAAGAAAATAGTTCGTTGATGGAACAGCTGGACAAGCTCGAGGATGAAAAAGAGCTGCTCGAACAAGATCAAGATGAACAATTTGATGAATTGTATAGGGACTATCCGCTCATCCCTGAAGATAAATTAACAAGAATTTTATTATCAGTACACAATCAAGAAAATGTGAGAAAATTCTGTGACTTATGGGGTTCTATAAAACAGGAAAATAAGTATCATTTTTTTGAATTATTACAATCGAGCGATCCAGCCCAGCAAAAAGAACTACTTATAACCATAGGCGAATTAAGAACCCAGGGGCAATTTTACAAGAAATTTAATGAATTTTTAGCAGCTCCTCGAGACACAAAAACCATTCTGGTTGATACACACAAGCCTTCACTACCATCTATTGAACCACTACCGGAGCCCTTGGCAGAGATCGAGCCTGCAGTAGTTGAAGAGGTGCCGGTAGAAAATAAGGTACCTACATTCAGAGACAAGATAGCAGAGGCGCTGCACAAAGACCCGGTTTCTATTCTGCTGCCTGTTTTGGAAGGGATGGTAGAGAAGATTCCTAAGAAGAGTTTACTTGGGTATGAGTACGAAAGCGCTGAAGTGGAGCTCATGAATGGATTCATCGAAAAAATTAAAAATAACAGTGATTTGAAAAAAGAAATTAATCAATTTGCAGCAAAAGCTCTCGATAAAATCCCCCCAGAGGATAAAGAGCAGATAATAGATTTCTTAAGTAGTCTAGAGACGATCGATCAAAAAACCCTGATTCCCTTTCTCATAAAGCTTTTACCGCTCGTCCCCACTGACAAAATTGACCTTGGACAAAAAATCAAAATTGATCTTCAAGTAACAACTATTGAGTGCAGAGCGATAGACCTTCTTTTTCCAAAGAGTATTTCCTTGGCCGCGAGTGGACTCAAAACTGCCGTAGCCCTGAAAGCTATAAACATAAAAGAAAAACTTGATGAGCTCAGTCAACCTGACAAGATTACAGGAAAGGCAAAACTTCCCATTCCTCCTAAAATGCGAGAATTTATATCTGAAAATTTCAAGGACTTCATCACCCTCAACGAATATATCATCACAACGCTGTTAGAAGAGCCCGAAATAAAGCCGCAAATTAAAGAATTATCTAAACAATATGAAAATGAAAAGCTGAAGGTATTGAGAAAAGAGGAACAAGAAATTATAGTCGAACTAAAACAAAAAATTCAATCGTACGATAAACGCATAGTCGAATCGGACCGTATGGCAGATGAATTGAATGAACTCATTCAAGCACAGGCCAGCGAAAAAAATCCCCAAACTTTAGAACAACTTGGAAAGACGATTGCGGAAAAAATGGAACCATTTGAAGATTTTCAATACGTTGTAAAAAAAGCAAGAGACGACCTCGAAGCAACAAGATCTAAATTTAAAGAAAAAAATAAAGAAATAAAAGATGCAGACGGGGCTGTTGTTAAGTCGTTCCTCACAAATATCATTAATACCTTGAGTAAAGAGAAAAAAGAGGCCATTGGCAGTGGCATCCAGAACTTTGTTAGGAGCGTTGTTTGTAATTATCAATTTATAAACATGTGTTTTTATGCAGCCCACAAAACAAGTATTCTCTTCAAGATTCTTTACTGAACAGGATCTAGGACCAGTGGAAGATGTGCTTACACCTTTTCAACAATCATCCTCTAACAGTGAATCTGGAACCGATAGTCCCTCTGTAGAAGAACTAGCCGATAAGATTGAAAAATTAGAATTGGCAACTAGCCCAGCTAAACATAGAACAACTCTTGGTCAACTAAGACTAAATGAGTCGAGACAAAGACTTCAAGCAGTAAAAGTTGCAAGAGCACAACTAAATAATAGATCAAAAGAAGAAATAATCAAGTTCTACAAAAATGAGATTAATGACAGCATTACCCCGATCAATACATCATCGGATAAATATGAGATCGACACTTTAAAGAATAACAAGCTGCCTGACTTCGCGTATGAAAATTGTGAACTCTCTTATAAAATAGGTAAAGCGCTCCTTCAGCCTAAGAATGGAGAGACCAAAAAGAGTACTATCGAACAGTATATCCAGCAAGGCGTTACGAACCCAAAAGCGTGCGGTGAAGATATGTGGCGATCCATGGAACGGATCAAGGTATACGATTCCACATCTGAAAAGCCCATCATAGACGGCACACTCATCAATTCAGATGAAGAAGAACGGGACAAAAAGATCAGTACCTGCATGGGAAGGATGCTCAATCTGCTCTTCAGGCATGTCAGCACAAGAAAAGATCCCTTACTTTCTCCCGAAGAATTTGGCTGCTCTCAGGATGATGCGGGCATCATAGGGGAAACGCTGGCCCGCCGGGTAAAAGGTAAAGCAGCCGCAATGGTCGCACAGCGTCTCCTAGGCCTTGGCAAGCAGGAACTCTTTACGCAACCGGCAACGTGGGCCATACCGCACTCTTTCCGTACGGTTGGCGGCACTGACGATTTAGAAATTTCGGAATTTAGCCCAACTCTTGAACAAAAAATGCACCCTCTGCAGTATAACAGAGAGATTTCAATAGTACTGAAAGAAGAGGGCATAGAGTACCAAGTTGAACAGCCTATTACTCTGCGAGAGAGAACAAACTCTTCTTCTCCTCTGGGCACCTGCCGCGTGCTCACAATAATATCTTTTGACAAAGAGATGAGTTGCGTTTCTATAAATCAGGAAGTCAAGAGAGCGAAGTTACTGGAAACATGAACGTATAAGCTCTTCGCTTTCCCTTTCATGAACCCCGTGAGAGGCAACAGCGGGGCTGCTACTTGCTTTCCTTCCCCTGTACTCGAGCGTGCGTCCCTTTGGCAAAAGTGGCTCAATCCGCTCCCTCAAAAAGCCCCACGCTCCCATATTGGAAGGCTCTTCCTGCACCCACAAAAATGTATCAGC
>JAFEGS010000004.1 GCA_018239705.1 Verrucomicrobiota bacterium
TTGCAGTGTGTGGGGGAGCTCTGTTCGTTATTTCTACAAAATTGACATTGGTCCCGGCTTGGCCAAAATGAGGGTGAGAGCGGAAATAGGCGCCTACCTCTTGTACATTTATGGCATCGACGTCAGGCACAAAGATGACTACATGGGGGACCCCGCTGTTGACGTGCTGGAGGAGGTATTTTGTGCTCCCACATGCAAGCTCAATGTTCCACTCTATTGCAGTTATTTGCCCCATATGGACCACAACCTCATCATCTTCACAGCGGATGAGGAGATCTCTCTTTTTTGTCTCGAGCAGGCAGCGTGTGCGGGGATAGCTGAGCTTTTGCCTTAAAAACTGCATGAGACAGCGAACCCCATTGCCGCACATTTCTGCTTCGTTGCCGTCACAGTTAAAAAATTTCATAGACACATCAGCATTTTTTGAGGAGCAGACGAGGATGAGCCCATCGATGGGATTTCCCTTTTCTTGCTGACAGAGCTGTCTGACGAGGCCTGGAGAAAATTGGGGCAAGAGATCTTGTCGATTGTCTATCAATATAAAATCATTGCCGCAGCCTTCATAATGGCTTGCTGCGATTTCCTGAGATCTACTCATTGTATCCTCTTATAGGTCCTTATAGGAATTGACGATGCGGTCAATATGGCCAAATGCTAGCGCCTCTTCTGCGCTCATCCACATGTCTCTATCTATGGCCTCTTCAATTTCGGCGTAGGACTTACCAGTTTTTTCTGCGTACACTTTTATGATTGCCTCTTTCGTCTTGAGGATCTCTCGTGCCTGAATTTCAAGATCAGTTGCCTGTCCTTGGATAACGCCGCCAATCGCCGGCTGGTGAATCATAATACGGCTGTTTGGTGTGGCAAATCTTCTTCCTGGAGCACCTGAGAGTGCCAAGAAGGATCCCATGGAGGCTGCAAGGCCGGTAATAAGTGTAGTGACTGGCGAGGAGATCATCTGGATCTGATCCCATACGGCAAAACCTGCGTCTACAACACCACCTGGGCTATTGATGACGAAAAGGATAGGTTTGCCCGGATCCTGGTGTTCGAGATACCAGAGCTTCTTGATGAGCTCTTCTGCAATTTTAAAATCGATCCCATCGCTGAGCAGAATACGGCGCGATTGCAAGAGAGCAGTTTCGATTTTATCTCTAAGTGGTGGCGTCTCTTTTGATTCTTCCTGGTTGTCATGCATAGCGCTATTTCTCCTTTCGTGTGTTTTGCCTTAGTGTATGATTTCTCGATTTTCTGCCAAGGAGTTTACCTGATTTGCGAAACTTAAGTCAATTTCTGGATAGAGTGGATACGATTCTAGTAGCTCTTCTACCTCTGCTTTCAGAGAGGCAAAGACCGTCGGATTGGTCAGGTATTGCGATTTACTTAAGGCACTATTCGATCCAATAGCAGCAGTTGTAGCTCTTAGCGCTCGAGCGATGATCTGGGCGATAAGGCGCATCTCCTCTGGCCCCATTCCAAGGGTTGTGAGTGCAGGTGTTCCAAGACGCACACCTGAGGTGTACCATGGCCCGTTGGGGTCAAATGGGATAGCATTTCGGCTGCAGGTGATGTGGGCAAGCCTGAGCGCATTTTCGGCCTGTCTTCCTGTGAGCTGGAGTGAGGAGACATCAAGTATCACCATGTGATTTTCAGTGCCGCCTGTTACCAGCCTAAAGCCCTCTTCTTTAAGTCCTTGGGCTAAGCTTTGGGCGTTTTCAATGATCTTTTGAGAGTAGGTGCAGAATTCAGGTGTACTTGCTTCATCAAAGGCAACACATTTAGCAGCAATGACATGCGGCAAGGGGCCGCCAAGCACTAAGGGGCAGCCTTTATCAACAAATTCTTTGAATTCATTGGTGCAGAGGATAAATCCGCCTCGTGGACCGCGCAGCGTCTTGTGTGTTGTCGATGTGATGATGTCGGCATAGCCTACAGGGTTGTATTCTCCTACAAATACCTTTCCTGCAACCAGGCCGGCAAAGTGGGCAATATCTGCTAAGAGGGTAGCACCAACACTTTCTGCGATCTCTTTCATCTTTGCAAAGTTGATCTTTCTTGGATGAGACGAATAGCCTGCAATGATGATGAGGGGCTTTTCTTCCTTAGCTCTTTGAGCAACTTGGGCATAATCGATCTCTTCGGTTTTGGGATCCACATCGTAAAAGACTGCCTGCATCATCTTTGAGGAGACGTTGTGTCTATATCCATGTGTGAGGTGTCCGCCGGAGTTTAGCGACATGCCAAGCACCTTCTGGTTCACAAGCAGCTGTCGGACGCGCTCATATTCATCAGGTGTAAGCTCATCTATGGTTCTTTTACCGAGCCTTTCAAGCTCTTTTGATTGGATGCGCTGAGCGAGGATTGCCCAGAAGGCAACGAGGTTAGCATCTGCTCCGGAGTGGGGCTGGACGTAGGCATGATCGCTTCCAAAGAGCTGCTTGAGGCTAGAAATGGCCCTGTTCTCAACAGCATCGACGTTGTCGCAGCCGGCATAAAAGCGATGGAAGGGAAAGCCTTCGGCATATTTATCGGTTAAGAGATTGCCCATGGCCAGCTGGACTGAGAGCGATGAGAAGTTTTCTGAAGCAATCATCTTTAAATAGGCGCGCTGGTCCTTGAGCTCCTGCACGATGGCATCGGCAACAAGCGGGCTTACTCCTGTGAGATGGTCAAGGCTTGCAAGATAGGCAATTGCTGCACTTGAACGTTTGTCCGGAGGAGTCTTTCCAAAGTAGTTATTCAAATAATTCATTGTAATTACCTCCTGTGCGTTTGAGCCTTAAGTATACATCACGTTCACTTTAATTGCTTTTGGTTTACTTTTGTTCTCTTTTTTGGCGGAAGCTGCGGTACCGTATGTTGCGAAAGAGATGTAGGGAGAGAGTTTTTGCATTTTTTTGTTTGCTTCCTCCCGCATCACGTCCGATCCTATTCCAACATGGAGAAGTTCAATCTCAGTTAAAAAATGTTGTGAGTTAGTCCGGAAGGCGGCTGTGAGAGGAAGACGGAGCGAGGGTGTTTTTAAACCGATCTTTTGCCATTTGGTATGCTCGCTGATCATCGCATCGCAATAACAGCCAATGAGGCGGTTTTTGAGCCTGGAAAAGGACAGATCGCCCGGTTTACTTCCTAAACTTTCCATAATTTCGCCTGTAATTTGAATAATTGCAACAGAGAGCTCTCTCAGGCTTGTATTTTTTCGGAGTGGCTGCAATGGAGATAGCGTCCAGGATTGAGCTGAGATGTTTGATAGTAGTGTGCTAAATAGCTTTTTTAGCCCAAGAATTTTTTCAGATTCTATCGTGAGTATCCATTCCTTCATTGATACAAGAAGGTCGTATATTTCAAATAGTTCGACCTTGCACTCTTTGTCGAAAGAGAGTGCATCGGTTGCCATTTTGAGGCGAAATTCGGTAGGCATATCACAGTTTCGAAACATATCAATGATCTTTTGCACCAGATTTTGCTTAAAGCGTACTTTACAGGAGGGGTGTGATTTGGAGGAGACGACAAGGGCGTGTGCCAAGGGAAGCTGTAGGAAGCTGGTACTATCGAGCTCTTGTATGCAGGGGAGCGGCTCTTGTGCACCATTTTTTGAGAAGAAGGTGACCAGATAGGAAAGACCGGCTTCTACAGATGCACTCCTTTCAGGAGATGGCCCAGTCTCACGCTCCCACTTGAAATATTCCATAACGATAGTGTAATGAGCACCGTCGTCGATAGAAACGATTTGGGAGAGCCAATAGCACAGCGCGTGCCATTCGTGAAAGCGGTTCTGTGGAGTAATGTGAGAGAGGCAGGTTATTTCCTGGGAATTAAGGGTTTGCTCATGCTCTCTTTGAAATTGCACTGCATGTAATTGAGTGAGGCAGTGGCTCAGCAGTTTTTCGGGATTGTGAGATTGATCGAGTTTGGCTAAGCCTTCGGCCCATGTGAGCGACCCAAAGAGGCTAGAGCATGAGTTTTGTGGACCTATGGTGAAAAAATTACTTAAAATTTCGCACAAAGCCATTGCCAGTGGTTGGACTGGGCACGTCCCTTGGTAATGAGCTGCGGCAACAAGAGATACAAGGGCCAATAGCAGCTCTTCTCCATAGAGAGTAGGCAGTACCTTTTTGAGCTTAGCGATAAGTGTTTGGGTGTCAGAAATTTTTTCGAATCCTACACTGAAAAGCGCCTCAACGTGCTCTCGCATAAACGACAGCGGGTCGTTGAGGGTAAGGCCTTCTATACGCTTTGTCAACTGGTCAAGGGAGGACGTTTCTAAAATTGGCTGCATAACACTTCCCGATAGTAAAAATTTAAAAACTTAAGGTGCGGAAGTGTAGGAAAATGGGCCTTTTTAGTCTAGCTAGAAAAACGACCACAACGACTTTTGACATGTCGTTGTGGTCGTTTGTGGCATTTTAGAATCTTGGGGTAATGTTTATAGATTTTCCGGAGTTGGTTGTGTGATTTTCTCCCGTTTCGTACTGAACGTCGTTTACGAGAATTTTAAATTTACCATTTTTGAAGTGCTTGTCAGTTTCCCATGACCATTCATCGTTTTTTGTGCAGTTCATAAGGGTGCCCTTGTCCCAGGAAAGTCCTTCAATGCCCTCTCCACGGATAAAGAGCTTGTTTGGAAATCCACAGTCAAACTTAGCAGTAATTTTTGTCGTTTCATGAGAATCATGCTTTTTTGAGCCGGTCTTTTCCGGTGGGCAGCAGGCTAGCTCTTTTTTTTCTGTTGGTATCGTTGCAAGGCTTTGCGTATTCTTTGCTTTTTTTGATGAACTAAATAGGTTCATTGTGATCCTCCCTTTTTTGGTTTTCCCATAAAATCTTTATTATAATGATTAGAATTTTTTTTAAAAGATATTTTTTGCACTGGTTTTTTTGTTTGAATATTTTTCACCTAATAGAGTACACTGATTACCAATTCACAACTTTTGTAAGGAATAGCAATGCTAAGAGAAGCTCTTAAAGTAATCCTCGATGTTCAGGAATTAGATATTCAGATGATTCGCCTTATGCGCTTGAAGTGGGAGAGAGAGGGCGAGCTTGCACGCATCCGATCTCTTAGAGACGATCTGCACCATCAGGTAATCGCTAAGGAAAGCGAGGTCATCGATCTCAAAAAGCAGATCCGACTGGCAGAAGTTGATGTTTCTGAATTGAACACAAAAATCCAAAAGCTTGAAAGCCAGCAAAACGCTGTAAAGAAAGTTGAAGAATTCAACGCGCTGACGCATGAAATTGCCGCTGCGGAACGAGAGAAGGCAGCAAAAGAGCAGCGTCTGAGCGATCTATACGACCGACAAGCTGCCGAAGAAGAGCTCCTGAAGAACCTCAAAGAGACGTTTGAAGCGACAAAGACAAACAGTGAATTGCTCGAGCAGGAGATCATCTCCTCGATCGTTGCTATTAACCAAGAGGGCTCTCAGCTGAAAGAGCAGAGAGATCAGATGCAAGGCGACGCCGATCCTGAAATACTGGTTATTTACGAAAAGCTCATCAAAAACAAAAAAGATCGCGTTGTTGTTCCAATCGAAAACCGATGCTGCAGTGGCTGCCATATCCTGGTTACAGCACAGCATGAGAATGTGGTTCGCAAGGGCGATAAAATGGTCTTCTGCGAGCACTGCTCACGCATCCACTACTGGCAAGACCACCTCGTAGAGGTGTCAGAAGACAAAACGACCCGCAGAAGAAGACGGTCAACGGCGAAGGCTTAAACAGTGTCGCTGGGAAAACAGGCAATCGCCGCCGGCTGCTTGCAGCTGGGGGAGGAAAGTCTGGACTTCGTAGGAGAGGATACCAGTGAAAGACTGGGAGCCGTAAGGCTACGGAAAGTGTAACAGAAAGCAATCCGGTGTGGGCTACGGCCTGCGCACAGGCTGAAACGCTAGCATCAGGTGCTGGCTGCACTTGAGGTAACTCAAGGCACGACAAACCCTATCCGAAGCAAGATCATGTTGGATGCGTGCTTCCGCGTTCGCCAACAGTAAAGCGCTCGAGGACTTCGGCGACGAAGTCCCTAGATGAATGGTTGCCGTCTAGCCTCTTGGGGCTAGAAACAGAATCCGGCTTATCGTTTTCCCAGCTTTTTTATAAATAACCACAGAGCTCACAGAGATCACAGAGAGAGATTATGCCCTCTCTGTGATCTCTGTGGGCTCTGTGGTTGTTTATTGTGTTTGAACTCTAATTTTGGAGGCGGTGAGCCCAACGGCAAATAGCAGTGTTGCCACGCAGCCAAGCGCAAAGGAGAGGGTAGTAACCTCTGCAATCCAGCCAATGAAGGCAGGCCCCAAAAGCATGCCGGTGTAGCCCATCGTAATCACGCAAGTCAAAGCAACGCTTGGGGAAATGTTAGGTAGCTTCCCGGTCGCTCCAAAAATAATCGGTACAATATTAGATGCCCCAAGGCCGATAAGGAAAAAGCCAACGAGCTCAAGATAGCCTGTAGGGCAGGTAACTAAAAGGAAGAGGCCGGATGCAGCGAAAAGACCTCCAGACTGCACAATCATCACTCGTCCAAATTTGCTGATGAGCCTATCTCCCGTCAGCCTGCCGATTGCCATAGCAACAGAGAAAGTGGCATATCCAATCCCGGCTATTGAGGGGTCGTACTGGTGTGCTGAGCAGAGAAAAACAGCTCCCCAGTCAAGCATCGACCCTTCTGCAAGAAAGAGGATAAAGCATACAGTCCCGTAAAAAAGCACACGGCCACTAGGGAGGCTAAAGGTGTGCGACTCTTTTGTCTGTATGTCTGCACGAGCCGGAAGCAGGTTTCGGCAATTGCACAGCACGATGGCTGCCATAGTAAGAAAAAGGCATAGCGCGCTTGCAAAAAGGGTCATCTCCTGCTTGAGGAGGAGGCTCATGATGCCGGCTCCAAGTAGTCCTCCAAGGCTAAATAGGCAATGGAAGCTCGATAGTATGGGTTTTCCTGCATGAGATTCTACAGCTACCGACTGGGCATTCATAGAGACATTGAGAGCGCCATCAGCAACTCCAAAGGCAAATAGAAGAAGGGCGAGAACTTCCCATGTAGGGGCTATGGCAAGTAAAGGTATGAAGACAATCATAGAAAGGGATGCAAGTGTAGTGATGAGCGCACTGCCAAAGCGGTGAACGGCCCAACCGGTCATGGGCATAGCCACAAGCCCGCCAATGCCAAAAATCAAAAGGATCAAGCCGAGCGATGCTTCACTGAGCTCTAAGTTTGCCTTCGCATAGGGAACCATAGGAGCCCAGCTAGAATAGCCCAAGCCACTCACTAAAAAAATGAATGACGTAGCAACTCTAGCCCTGACAACTTCATTTTCTTTCGGTTTCAAGCTTCCGGTCTCCATTATTTCCTCTCGCTAATTTCACTAAGTATAAATTATTTTAGAAAATAGGTCAAGTTTAAAAATTGCTTCCTTAAAATTGGAAAAGAACTCAAAATTGCCCTCTTTTGGGTAGGATTATGTTTGGAATATTTTTAGATCAGGAAACAACAGGGCTAGACAGCTACCGACATAAGCTTCTCCAGATAGCCTTCAAGATCGTCTCTTTACGAACGGGGGAGATAAAGGCCACTTTTGAAGCTACGGTGCGCCAGGCTGAAAAGGTGTGGAATGAACGAGATGCTGCAAGCATAGCCATCAATGGCTTTTCTTGGGAGCAGGTCGAGCAAGGCCGAAGCGAAGCGGTCATTCGAGAGGAAATCATTACTCTTTTCCAAAGTATCCCTATCAAGAGAGGTCGATCGGTCTTTATCTGCCAAAACCCTTCGTTTGACAGGGCCTTTTTCTCCCATTTAATAGACTCCTACACTCAAGAGAAGCTCAACTGGCCCTATCACTGGCTCGATTTGGCCTCCATGTATTGGGCTTTAGAGGTCAAAAAGACGGTGCAGGCAGGAAAAACGCTGCCGGATGAGGTTCGCCTTTCTAAGGATAGCATTGCACAGGCGCTGTCGCTTGCTGAGGAGGCAAAGCCGCATCGCGCCATGCAGGGGGTTAACCATCTCCTCCTGTGCTACGAAAATATTGTTGGGTTTCCTGATATAGATGTATCAAATTAAGCTCCTTGAGCGTATAATGCCGGCTTTCCTCCTTGACTGTAATTTCAATTTTTTTATAGTTAAGATAATTTTTAAAAGGGAGAGAGTGAAAGATGTTTCAAATGCTTGTGCCATATCTTGTGCCGGCAATTGAAATTTCCATTATTTCTGCCGTCCTCTACTACCTCCTCTCCTTTTTCTGGAATACGCGAGCGATGGATCTTGCGCTCGGCGTGGTGGTCTTTCTTACCCTCTTTTTAATTGTCAGTTGGCTCCATTTTCCGGTGCTCCAGAGGCTGATGCATAGCTTTGTCAGCGTATCAATGATTGCCATGCTTATTATTTTCCAGCCGGAGCTCAGACTTGCCCTTTCAAAACTAAGTGTCAAGGGGAAAAAATATGAAAAGCTCACTGAGTTTGACCGGTTTTTAGAGGGCCTTACCAATTCGGTCTATCGCTTTTCAGAAAAGCGTATTGGTGCGCTGATCTTGCTGGAGAACCAAGATACACTCGATGAGTTTGCTACGCGGGCTATTATGCTTAACAGCCAGTTTTCATCAGAGCTTCTCGAGTCGCTTTTTCTCTCCTCATCACCGCTACACGACGGGGCTGTTATTATCCGCGGAACGACGATTTTGGCCGCTGCTGCGATTTTGCCGCTTGCCGATGATAGCTCTCAGATCTCCCGAGCTATGGGTACAAGGCACCGGGCTGCTTTAGGTATTACCCAGCTCACAGATGCGCTGAGCATTGTTATCTCCGAAGAGACGGGCAAGGTCTCGATTGCTCGCGATGGCATTATGACGCGTGGAGTGAAGATGGACCGCTTCAAGGGTATTTTGCGAAGCATCTTTAATCCGCCAAAATCTGAAATTGTTGCCAAATTTTCACTGCAAGAGTGGCTGAAGTCATGGAAGGAAATGTAAAAAAAAGATTTATCGATAACTGGCCAAGGAAGCTGCTTGCTCTTGTAATGGGGATTTGTCTTTGGTTTGTTATCGACTATTCGATCACTGCAACGCGCATATTTACGCGCGTGCCTGTCCGTGTGGTCAACCTGCCACCCGACAAGACGATCCGAGGCCTTATGCCAAATGGGATGCTTGACAGGCATCTGACACTGACGCTTACAGGCACAAAGGATGTCATCGATAAAATTGAACCGGGCGATTTTGAGGTTGTTATCGATGCCTCCGGTAAGGGCGATGAATGGATTGCACAGATTGGGAAGAAAAATCTGGTCAGTCTTAACCCTGATATCGATCTTATCCACAATGTGACTGCACTTTCGCACAGCGCCTTTGTGATGCGTCTGAGCAAGCTTATAACCGATAAGATCCCGATCCACATTATGCCGCCTAAAGGCGAGCCTCCGCAGGGGTATCAGTTCCTTGATATCTGGCCGCAAAAGCTTACGCACGTGATTAGCGGCCCTGAAGAGGATGTCAGGCAGCTACAGCTCAAAGGGCTCGATCTTACCTTTGATCTCAGCGACATCAGCGCTGAAGATCTGGATAACTTGAAAGGTGGGGAGCACAAGCAGCGAGACGAAGTGAGCTTTTACGTCCCTGAAAGCTGGAAGCGTGTCTCTATTCCCTTCTTACATGACATCAAGCAGGAGATCAATGGCCCGGAAGCTCGATATCTTCGAATTGATTTCTTGAGAAAGGCGCTCCTGCCTATTGATAGCAAGATCCCTATCCGCGTCTTCTATCCATTGATGACGAGCAATGTCCTCAACCCAATTACAAGGCCGCTCGAGACAAACCACTGGATTGCAAGCCAGAATGGGATTATGGTTGTCACGCAAAATCTCTTTACCGATGATGTGAGCCGATTTTTCCTCGACATCGTAAAGAACAATCTTGAGTTGGTAATTATTGCCGCAGAGGGTGAAAAGAATGGTATTTTACCGGTCTCTGTGCAGTTCATCGACCCTAAAAGGCTTGAGGATACCTATGTTGCCCTTGTCCTCTCTATCGGCAAGGACAAAGAGGATGATGCAGATCAGCTCCATCTCGATCATGCCGATCCCAATCGAATGCAGCGCCAGCAGTACCTACGAGCCCGTTTTCGCAATTATATGCAGTCTTTCCAGCTCTTTGTTGATAAAGAGAGACTCTTTATCGTACGTGCCTTTCTCGAAGAGTCAAATATCCGCGTAGCTGAGCGAAATGACTAAACGCATTGCCTTTTTAAAAAGTGGGATCGCAAAGCGTGGTGGGCTAGAAAAGTATACTCTGCGCCTGGCCGAACGCTTTGCACGTGAAGGCCACGATGTGGTGTTGCTGACAACAGACTATCAGGAGGGGGCATTGGGCCAGCTTCCCTTTGCGGTGGTCAATTTGGGTAGTAGACTGCCCATCTCACTTGCGCATCTTCTCTATTTCGATTTGCAATGTAAGAAATACATAAAAGAACATCCAATGGATCTGGTCTTTGGGCTGGATCGCAATTTTTGTCGCCAGACACACTACAGGGCAGGTAATGGAGTGCATGCAGCCTATCTGGAGAGAAGAAAAGCGGGAGGAATGCTACAAAGGTGGTCTCTTACCGCAAATCCCCTTCACCGCCTGATTTTGGCAATGGAGCGAGCGACCTTTGAAAGCCCAGATCTTCAGTGTCTATTTACCAATTCCCACATGGTGGCAAAAGAGATAGCACAATACTACCCACGCGTCGATCCGAAAAAGATCTGCACCGTTCATAATGGGGTAGAGTGGAAGGAGCTTGAACAGCCATTTGTTGAGGGACTGGCAAAACGCTCTGAGATATGTGCACAGCTTGGACTGCGGCAAGACTGCTTCCAGTTTCTCTTCATTGGCCATGAATATGGTAGAAAGGGTCTTCATCTGCTCTTGAGGGCGCTTTCGCTTATTACAAACAAAAATTTTGAATTGTCAGTAGTGGGAAAAGAGCGCCATCCTGAGGTATATATTGCTGAGGCTAAGAAATTAGGGCTTGAAAAGCAGGTGCACTTTTTTGGGCTTGCCAAGGATACAAAGCCCTTCTACAGTGCAGCTGATTGCCTTGTGGTGCCCTCTCTGTACGATCCATTTGCAAATGTGACTGTGGAGGCACTTGCCTTTGGGGTTCCTGTCATCTCATCTTCGTCAAACGGGGGCTCAGAGGTGCTTGCCTTTAGCGATATGGGGGCAGTGTTTAGTGATTTACAGTCGCCCGAAGAGCTGGCAAGCTGCCTTGAAAGGGCCATGGAAAGCCCCAAAAATGGGGAGCGTGCGAGGGCTCTTAGAGATAAGGTGGCCCACCTCGATTTTTCCAGCCAGATTGGGAAAATCGTGAGCGCTAGCCTTTAAGATGCCTCAAATGTAAAGCCGCGAAGAGCGCGAAGCAAGCGAAGAAAACTAGAGAAGGTGATTTCATCGGTATTTTCTCTATAAAACCGTGGAGATCAAATGGGATCAACACGCATACAAACGAATGTTTTCGTTGGTCTCATCGTGTTGATAATTCCCGATATAAGAAAAGTTGTTCTTTTCTAATATTCGAATAGACGGTTGATTATCTTCACTGACCACAGCAAAGAGATGCTTTCCCCATTCGCATGAGCGTGCATGGTTGATAAAAGCTGCAACTACTTTTGAGCCCAGACCTTTCCCTCGATTTTGTTCAGTCAACGCATAGGAAAGTTCAATGCATCGTTCAGAAGAAAATAGGTATTCTACTAATTTTTGATCTGATACCTGCTTTTTTAGATTTTCCAATGTAGAATATAGATCTAATTGAATCGCTCCAACAGGTTGGTTTTCAGCATTATAAATACACCAGAGGGCCATGTTTTTTAAGACTTCAGCCAGCTCTTCCTTGCTCACTTGGTACATATCACAGATGGCCACAAAGGGATGAGTATCAGCAGAAGTAACTAAACGAAAGGTTATGTCATCTGCATAAATAGTTTCAGCCCAGGCGTAACTGGGTAATACTGGCTCTGCTAAATTTGTGCAAAAAGAGCAACGTGAAAGATCAGAAATGTAACAACTCATAATTTACTTCATCTTCAAATTCGGACAGTTCTACTTGATTAATGATTTATGAGATGATTTTAGCAAATATATAAATAGATCACAATAGTGTAAAACAGAATTTTTGTATTTTATTGCTTTGTTGTGATAATAGCGATTCCCGACTACTCTATATCTCAATCCACCGCAGAAGCTGATAGTCGAGCCAGTAGAGAAAGTGGCCTTTCGCCTTGCCAAGAAAGCCCATATGCCCGCCATACTTTGTAGCATGCACAGTAATATTGCCTGGCAGTGAGACGGCATCGAGAGCCTTCATACTGATAAAGGGATCATCCATGGCATAGAGCATTCGTACGGGAATGGTAATGTTCGAGAGAAAACGCTTGCTGCTTGCATCCTCATAGTAGTGAGAGGCGCTTTTGTATCCCCAAAATGGCGCTACAACCGTATCATCAAATTCAGTGAGCGAAGAGGCGCGAATTTGGGTAAATGGCTCTGCCTGTTCTCGTAGTCTTTTCAAGAAGTAGTTATGGTATAGGCGATTTTCACTAGTCGCTAGGAGTCGAACTGTCTCTACAAGATCGACCGGAGGGGTGACCGCAATACAGCTCTGAAAAAGTTCGCTCGCACTACTCTCAAGCTCTCCTGCTAGCTTGAGAGCGATATTGGCGCCAAGTGAAAAGCCTATCAGCGTGATCTCGCACGTCGGATGGAGCTCTCTTAGGCCTTTAAGTACATACTCTATATCAAAGCTGGTGCCTGCATGGTAGGGCAATTTTGATAAGAGCCTTCCCGAGCCGCACCCGCGAAGGTTTACACGAACAACTTTGTGCCCTTTTGCATAGAGCTTGCGCGCCATTCTCACCATATAGGGTGAGTTATGGCTTCCCCCAAGGCCATGCACAAGTACGATGCACTTCCCATTCTCTTGCCACGACTTGGGCGTAGAGACCTCACAACACAAACAGTCTCCCTGTCCTATAGACACGTGCCAGCCTGCCGATGGAGGTGCTTTTCCAGTCCGCAGCAGCTGTGTTAAGATCATCTGTGCATGTGGAGATGTACAGCCTGGAAGTGGCTTGAACGCTAGCCAATCGATCGTATGCATCACTTCAGTAGCTCATCGTATCAATTTCTACCTTGCCGCGAAACACTCGGTAGCTATAGATCATGTAGAGGAAAATGAGAGGCACGCCGGCTGCGGCGATGACAAGTAATATTTTTAGCGTGAAGGGGGTTGAGGAGGCGTTGTATATCGTCATGCTATAGGCCTCATTGATGCTTGATCGTACAAGATTTGGGTAGGTTCCTAAGGCATAAAAGAGCACTAAGGACAAAATGATGAGTATGGAGCTGACAAAGGCCCATCCATCTCTATTTTTACAGAGGCTCCAGAAGAGTCCACCAGCAGCCAGGATGCTCAAAAACGAGAAGAGAGCAAAGAGGGGAGTGTGCTCTACGCGCGCTGTAACCTGCGCTGCATAGGACGGTGTGACGATATTGACAGCGAGCCACAGCAGGCCAAAGATAATAAAAAGCCTCCAGCACCAGCGCTTCATTCTTTGCTGCAGCATCCCTTCGGTCTTGAGATGGAGGTAGAGGGCTCCGTGGAGCATGAAGAGCGCCGTCGTAAAGCATCCCAAAAGGATGGCATAGGAAGAGAGAAGTGTCTTCAGGCTTTTGATAAAGGTGCCATGGTCATCGATTGGTAGCCCATGGATAAGATTGGCGATCACAACGCCAAAACCAAAGGCCAGACAGTAGCTTGAAAGGGCAAACATCATGTCCCAAAAGCCCCTCCATCTGCGGCTGACGATCTTGCTTCGAAACTCGATAGCGACAGAGCGGTAGATATAGCCGAAAATAAGGAGTGTCATCGGCATGTAGAGGGCCGAAAAGAGTACTCCAAAAGCGGCTGGAAAGCCTGCCATGAGCACGCCCGTGGTGATGATGATCCAAAGAGAGTTACTATCCCAGACCGGACCTATAGCATTGATGCATATTCGTCGATCCATATCAGACTTTGCAAAAAGGTGGAGGCAGCCTACGCCTATATCGAAGCCATCGAACGCCGCATATGCAAGTATACACATGATAAATACGGCATACCAGAGAAACTGCAAAGTAGTTGTATCCATATTAGGCCCCATGCTGGTGGTACGGGTCTCTGTAGGGAGCTTCTTCCGGAAGCTCTGTAGGCCCATGTTTGATCTTGTGATCGAGTAAGAAGCAAAAGAGCGCAAAAAGGCTGAGATAGACAATCACAAAGAGAATTAAAGTGAACATGACCTCATCTGCAGGTACAGTGTGGGAATAAGCATCCTTTGTTTTAAGGAGCTGATAGACTGTCCAGGGCTGTTTTCCTATACAGGTCGAGTACCATCCTGCAATATTGGCGATCTGTGGGA
>JAFEGS010000500.1 GCA_018239705.1 Verrucomicrobiota bacterium
GCAACGGTCCCATACCATGTCCCACCACCCCAGCACTTCCCATCGGGCGTTTGCCTATTCAGCTGAAAGTAGTAGACGTCCATTTGGAGCGAGTAGCCGTGATAAATAGAGGAGAACTCCTTTTCAAGCCTCTTTCTTTCCCGACCATCATACTCGTTTGGGATCGTGAGGAGCTTCTTGAGTTTTTTGATTGAAGACGTCCGCGGCAGCTCGTCTAAGTCTGAGAGAATAATGATGTCGTAGGGATCGCAACCGGTAAGCCCCCTTTTAAGGCATTCCCTTTGGTAGCCTTCCCTCTCCCACAGTCCCATTTCAGGATGCCTTTCATCGACGATAATGTGGATGATCTTCGGCAAGTACTTTTCAAACAGGTGTTTGTTGTCATTGAAGTAAAGAGGCTTGAGATCCCCTCTTTGCGTTTCAATCGATTCGACGAGGACAAAATAATCAACCGCGCTGTCTAGCTCTTCAAGCCGCATTTTGAGCAGTTCAATTTCGTTAAAGAAAGGGAAACAGTCGTAAACTTTCGCAATAATACATGTTGGAATAATCAGAAGAAGAAGAAGAAACTGTGTCATAAATCACCTCGAAAATTGAGATGTGACAGTGATACCTATTTACAGAAAAATAGGCAAGCAATACCTTGTAAGATTGATCTGCAAGGAGAAATAAGATGCGCAACAAGTGCTTTAGCTTTTCACTTCTTCTTCTTGTTTGCATGGGCTGGGCTACTTGGGAAACTGAAGGAAGGGCCCGTCCTAAAGTCATCGATCCCGCAACGTATCCCTACTTCCGCGATAATCCCTACCTGACAGGAAGGATGCGCGCGATCATGGCGCCTTATCTTCTGCCTCTTGACCACCCTGCTAAGCCCATTCTCGACATGATTTTCTCTCAGGCAAGGGTAACAGAATCAAAAAAAACCCTCGAGAACGCCGGCTTTGAGATTATCGCCTCAATGAAAGTCAGCTTCATCACAGTGGCACGCCACCCAGCACTTCCAGGCCTCGTCTTTAAAATCTACCTCGATACAGAAAAAAGACGGCGTGAGGAGCTGCACCAAGTGGAATGGCTCATTAAGAGATGTGTGAACGCAGAAAAAATCCGCACATTCATTGCAAAAAAGAAGATCAACTATTTTACAGTTCCAGACAAATGGCTCTATATCCTGCCTGAAAGGCCTGTATCAAGAGAGCTTAACCCGCAACCGCTCATCGTTGTGGAGACGGATATGCAACTTGTGTCGCATGGCGACACGGAGCTTGCGTG
>JAFEGS010000501.1 GCA_018239705.1 Verrucomicrobiota bacterium
TCCAAATTTTAAATGTTACAGATGATTTTAATATTTTATAAATTACTTTGCAATATTAAATGTTGTTACATATTAGAACTCCCGCAGCAAAGTAACGCCGCCGAAATAGTGGGCGATGCTGTGAGGTGAAACGCTGATGCCGTCTGGGATGCAAGCCCCACGAATAGCCAATCGATAGTCGGTTTCACCTAAGCCTCGATTCTCTTTACCAGCTTCTTCACATATCGTCCAAGAGTCCTTTCCATCGAGGTATTTTCCTGTTTCAACCACGTTGTCAAAATTTGCAATACTCCTTTCAACCACCTTGTGGAGGCGATAGCCTGGATATTTCGTCGCAAGTGTCAACTTCTCTGCAAGACTTTTCTTAATGCTTTCATCAAGTGGTATCACCGTAACAAATCCCCAAAAGGATGTACCAATTGGCACCTCTCCATGTACTTCGAAAGTCTCATCAAAACAATATTTTGAAAAACAGGCAGCAATCCCATTGCTCCCATCTTTGGGAGTTTTAGCAAGTGTTCCTGCATAGTTAAGAGTCATTGGTTGTCCATCGATTTTATTGTAAAACAGCTGTAGTTTTTCCGTTTCTTTTACCTTCTTGCCTGGAAACAATTCAGAATCACTGTTAAAGTACCCATACGCTTTTGGCCAGGAAAACTGAGGCACTGGGCTAGGCTCTCCGCGATACCTTCGGCACTTTACCTCATCAAAGTAAGGCAAACCCTCTCGATCAAAAATTTCCCTCCACAATTCTGGATTACTTACGATTTGATTCCAGGCATTGTTTACTCTCAACAAGGCCCCATACTCAGCTCCTGTGCAATATTCCAGCAAAATATTTCTAGGTATGTAGCGAAAAATCGTAGCTGGTTCAGACATCATACCCATTGACTTATCTTCTATGCTTAATGAACTCATGCCTGATGTTATATCTAATATTGTATTCATATTATTTTCCAGTTTAAATATAAAAACTCAATTTATTAGTTAATTAAAGTTATTATACATAGATTAATAATTAATTTAAACTGGAAAAAGATATGAATTAAATTGATCTTGCTATGTTAGCGACCAGCATGAGAAAGGCGCCAGAGAAAACCTAATGTTGTAAGCCCTGTCACAAAGAAGTTCACTCCCAGCACTACGCCAAGCACCCAAGGTGTATTTGTGGGCCAGCTTGCTAGGATTAAGATTGCGAGTATAAGCGATACTACCCCACTCCACAAAATCCAGTGCCATCCGGAAATACTTCTCAGATGCATGCTG
>JAFEGS010000502.1 GCA_018239705.1 Verrucomicrobiota bacterium
TGATAGCTATGTTCTCCAAGATTGAGCCGCTTCTCCCTCTCTTCGTTATACCCATCAATATCGTTAAGTGTTTTCAGATGGCCCTCTGAGATGTTAGAAAATTTGCCGGCGAGCTCATCGAGGCCATTGTACTGTGCATAAAAACCCGATTCTTCATGTTTCAGCTCGCTTATAATACTTTCAAAAACTGCACTATTTCGCTCTCGCTCACATATCATATCATGTCTGTAGAGGCTATCAACATCGCACGCTTCCAAAAACTCAAGATCAATTTTTTTCCTAAATTCACCACAGTCGCAGATAATTTTGGGATAAAATTGAAAGTAGAGCGTGCATACGCGCTTTGCCTTGTCAATCACCTCATCCGGAACTTTCTTTGCCGCCTTTAATGCGCCACCATACCAGGTTGAATTAAAGTAATCTTTATATTCTTTATAGTGTGGATTGCTCTCTTTTGCTTCAGATATTTCTTTTAAAAACTTAAGAGAAAGCCCTCGTATCTCTTGCAAAGTCATGAGCTGTTTTTCAATGGTTTGAAGACGCACCTCATTAATCGTCTTGTCATTTTCAGTAACTGCGCCCTCGGTGAGCTCGTATTGTTCTGCTCTCAGCTTAGAAATGAGTGTCTCAAATGTCGCTATACCTGGATCTACCACCACTTTGTTAATAAAACTTTTGAACTTAACCTTGCATACTGCATCGTATTCAGCTTCACGAATAGGTAATACATCTTCTTGATACCCCTTGAACTCGTTAAATGTTATAGGAAGCGAATCATCATACTCGTGCTGGGCCTGCTGCAACTGGAGGTCGATATTCACTTCATCACCTGCTTGCAGCAATCGATTATAAATTTCTATTACTTTTGTAATAATTACTATAGGAATAGAGCAGACCCATCTGCTTTTTTTCATTATAATCTGAAGCTGTTCCTGTGTTTCATTATTAGAGTTCACAGTTTCTTGATATTTTCGATTGACCATCACAGTAGCCGTGCGGACCAGCTCTCTTCGAGGCTGGTTATTGGAGATCGTAAGTGCAGCTAGCCCTTCGGTTATTGATAGCTCTTCTCGAGGCGATTTTTGCTCAACCTGCATACTAACCTGCATACTATTTTGCATACTACCCTCCAACGAGTTCAAGAATTGATTTTTTTAAAGAAGCAACTTTCCTGTCTGCTTCAGCAATACACTCAGAAATTGGTCTCTGAGGGTCTTTACCCCCTTTTACCAGGAGATAGATCTTCATTTTTGGCTCA
>JAFEGS010000503.1 GCA_018239705.1 Verrucomicrobiota bacterium
ATTTGTTATTTCCCGGTAAGGGGCACGTAGGGTTTGTCACGCTCTGCGTTGAAATTTTAACCAAACCCTATCCAGGACCACGTTTGTGCCGAAATTCAACGCAGAGACGCAGAGGCGCAGAGACGCAGAGAAGCTTCGCCCCTACACATATCAATAAACTAGACCACTAGCATATTCCTGTGTGATATAGGCCTAGAATGTATAAAGGGGTCGTGAAAGGCCCTTTTTTTCTTATTTCCTAGCAAGTAATTGACAAAATAAAATACTATCTTGCCCTACTTTGTGAGGGAAAAGATGAACTTGTCAACACAACCAGCAGGTGTCAGGGATAACCCTCTTTATTGGGGATATGGTACAGAAGAGCCCTTCATTTTCAATAGTGATGCATGTCCTCAGCGGGGGCAAAAAAAGATAGACATCGTTTTTCCCGGCTGTAGGGAGATCTATGTAGAACATATTCCAGCAAACGATTACGACTTCCTGAGGGAGTGTCCTCCAATACCATCTGAGAAGGATTCACAAGAACACAAGCTCTGTCTCTACTCGGTGTTTAATAATATTTTTATGCATGAGTCGCGAGGTATTAAAACTATTGATTTTAAAGGTGAATATCGCGCTAGCGTTCATTGGAAGGTAAACAGGCCGGTATTACAGCTCTATTCAACTACGCCTTTTACCCTGACGGTACATGCTGGTGCCATGTCTGGGTATGCTAGCTATTTCTTACAAGAGATGAAGCGGCTTCACATAGAAGAATTTTCGCTGCAGCCCGGAGAGCGACTCCTGTTTTTCGATATTTCAGTAGAGATGATACAACAGATCCAAGAGTCTCCGGATGAGTTTCTTACTTGGCTGCAATCCAAAGCTCCGCCCGAGATGGAGGTGTCTCTTGAAGGGCAAGAAGCAAAAATCTGCCACTATGAAGAGCGACTACCCTGGAAATCGAGGCACGGGATCGAGCTCAGCACAAAAGCGGGGCTTACCATCGAACTGCGCAGCGAAGGATAAGCTTTTCCTTGCTCATTATAAAAAATAGGCGTATGGGTTGTTCCTTTAGGGGGTGAACAATGGAGCAGCTTTATGCAGAGAAAAAACCAACTGTCCGACCTTACGGTTTTGAACAGATGACTCGCAATGAATTTCACGAACCACACGCCATATTAGGTCTACACAATTTCGATAAAGCCCACAATGTCATTCGACTGTGGCGCCCAGGTGCTGAGAAGGTGTTTCTTGAAGTGCGTGGAGAGATTGTAG
>JAFEGS010000504.1 GCA_018239705.1 Verrucomicrobiota bacterium
CTCAGACCGTAATTCGTCTACCACTCTTTCCCATATCTCATCAATCGGATGCTGGCTCACTGTTGCCACTGTAACTTGCTGTTTTACCCAGGTGAGATCAGAAATCTCTACAGCAGCTTTGCAACTAGCTACGATCTGATCTATCTCATTTTCAACTGTTATTTCGTTAAGAGATTTTTTGAATAACTGGTAGTCATCAGTTCCGGCACCCTCTTTTTTGAGACGCGAAAACCTCTCTTGGATATCCTTAGCAAGTGTACACTGGTCTGAATGTTCATCTTCGTCACTAGCTTCCTGAACAACCTTTTCCCAGATCACATCGATGAGTAGCTTCGCATCAATCACTTTATCGAGCACCTGCTTCAACCAGTCTACATCTGCTATTTCCAGGGCCGATTTAAATTCAAGAATGCAGTCCTTTTCTTTGGCAACTGCCTTATCTAGCTCTAGCAATATCCTTGGACTATCTTCCAAAGATTTAATCTGATCGGCAATAGTTGGATAATCAAGCGTAAGTAGTGGACCCTGAACTTCATCTAGCGATTTTAGACTGCTGAGAACCAATACAGGAGGCTTCTCTAACTTTTCAGAGCTACCCTCAGGCAGAATCACCGTACAGGGAAGCGGTTTCAGGATTTCTTCAATCTTTTGACCCAATGGATTCTCATCCAATTCACACACTTTTTTATGAGCAAAACAGCAATTAATTGACCATTTCAAAGGGTAAATGACAGCCTCAAATAGGCTACAAATACCTCTAGGGTCTTTGTTCTCCGGTTGCTGCATCGTCTCTATTTGCAATGGCATACTGCTACTAATAGCTTGAGTTTTTAAAGAACCCATATTGTTACCTCATATTTATATTAGAAATTATTTGCCTATATTGTGAAGGTCCTATCGATTTATTTCTAGAAGATTTTGTTTGCGTCTATTCCCCTTTTGGCCCTATGCTGCTGATGTTTATCACTTTTTTGGAGGAACTTATGTACAAGTATGCTATGCTATTGGCCCTACTTTTTAACACACTTTCAGCGGATGATGCTATGCAAAAAAACCCAGTCGTTACTTTACAAACCACAGCCGGTACAGTCGAGCTAACCCTTCGTCCCGATGTTGCACCAAAGGCCTGTGAAAACTTTATCCGTTTGAGCGAAACCGGGTACTACAACAACGTGATCTTCCACCGCGTTATTAAGGGATTCATGATCCAAGGCGGAGATCCTACCGGTACAGGAAGAGGTGGAGAGTCCATCTGG
>JAFEGS010000505.1 GCA_018239705.1 Verrucomicrobiota bacterium
CAAGAGGTGAGTCATCACCTTCTTACATCAAAAGTAGAAGAGCTCATACAGATAAAGGCAGAGAGGTGTAGCAATCTCTTTAAGAAAATGGGACTCCATTATCCTCCGGAGGCATGGAAAACATTTTTTGAGATTTTTGGCTTTTATGGACTTCAAATGCCCAAAAGCATGGGTAGATTGCATGATGAGCGACCCCTTGATGAGGTGATTGAGGAGATAGGTGATGGCTCTAATGAGCTGATCGTAGGGATTTCACGCCATCTACACGCCCTGTCACAGGCGCCGGAGCAGTACCAACAGGGGCTTGAGGCAATGGTGCTGGCCATGCCAACCTATGGAAAGGATCTTTCAAGAGAGGCGTGGCTGCCCTCCGTGGCTGTGAGCATGAAAAAAATCTGTCGCTTTCTTTCGATTTCACCTGTCGATCATCCCATTTTTGTCTTTGACCAGTCTGAAGAGCCTGTGTATAGAGCAAATGAGGCCTATATTGAGACCTTGAGAGAGGCTCATGGTGTACGCATTGTCCATCTTGACCGAGACGAAATAGTAGCCCTTGCTCAAAAGCATCAGATTGAAGAGCTCATTGTCACTACCTCAGATGGCCAGTTTGGCTTTGGCGGGGCGCGCAATAGTGTCTTTTTGCTTGCGCCTGCACTTAAAGGTAACAAAGATGTTGCTATTCACATGGGGGATGATGATGTTCATGTGCCTGCCTCAACGCTCTTTTCGGATGCGCTCTTTACCTACTTCCACAAAGATGAATATTTTAGCCGCTCCGGCCTTGTCGTTGGACGCAAGACTGTGGAGGTCTTTGGCAGCCTGGACCTCTCTTATGTGCTTCAGAAGGTAGAGGATATTGTGCTGTGCAGTAAATGGGTACATGAGCCCTTCTTCCATGGTATGGCAGGGCTTTTGTCCAAGCCAAAAGTGTGTCTCGATATCCCTCATGGACAGGAAGAGAGCTCTCTTGAGGCAATGCAAAAGTACCTCTTCGATATCAGAAAACCTCTTGTCCATTTGGCTGGAGCGCGCTATCCGGCTGCGTCTCTTCCAGTAAATCGCTTTTCAGGCCTTGCCTCTTTTCTCAGTAAGCAAAACGTCTATGTGCTCACTTTACTGCAAATCAATGACCTCATCGATCCCTACTCCCTTCACAAGAGGTGCGCACTGCCATGGAATACGAAAGGTACACCCTTTTCTAGCTTAGATGAAGCTGTAAAGTACATGATCCAGCCGGAGATCATCGCAGAGATG
>JAFEGS010000506.1 GCA_018239705.1 Verrucomicrobiota bacterium
TAAAGAAAAGACTACAACTCCTAACAAGCGGACAGAATAAGATCAGTGTGATTGAAGGCTCTATAAAGGCCTATCCCACCTACCAAGAGACAACAGAATCGCTTGCCCACCCGGTAGAGGTCAATCTGCAAGACCTCAAGCTTATCCTCTTAAAACTGGAAGGACCTCGCTCTGAAGAGGCTCCTAAACCACATCTTATCATTACCGATTGTAAAATTGAGCGAAAAGCAGGCCCCACTCAGGAGATCTTCTCGCTCGATCTGAAGGCCCTAAAAAGAGAATATCTCAAGTGAAGAATGTTATAGTTATTTTTTTTCTTTTCCTACTGTCCAGCTGCGCGACAAAGATGCCGCTCTCAGACGATCCCGATATTGCCAAGCTGCAAACCCAGGTAGAAGGCCGCAAATTAGCCAGCATCAACATCATCGATAGAAATGGACTGTCAGAGACCATAGGCGCTAAAGAGCGTGTAAAAACCTACGAAAATATTGATTTCCTAAGTTCTCAGTCCTACCAAAAGGTGCTGCGCATCTTTTCAAGAGACAGTACAGGAAAGACCTTTGCAGTCATCACCAGCTACCACCCCAGCGGCCAGATTAAACAGTACCTCGAAGTGGTAAATGGCAGAGCCAATGGCACCTATCTGGAGTGGCACCAGAACGGGGAAAAAAAACTGAAGACAGAAGTTCTTGGCGGTAATGCCGACCTCGATGAAAAATCGCAAAGCGGCTGGACCTTTGACAGCACAAGCTACTGCTGGAATGAATCTGGAGCACTTGTCGCTCAGATACAGTATGAAAAGGGCCAATTGGTTGGCTGTGCAAAGTACTTCCATGCCGATGGAAGCCTCGCAGAGCAGGTTCCCTACGAAAAGGGGGAGATTCATGGCGAGATGGTTACTTTTGACACTGATGGAACTGTACTAGAAAAGACGAGCTTCTCATCGGGTCTTAAGGAGGGTCCATCTGTTGGATTTTGGGGCTTGGATAAAGCCGCCTGGAACGAGGTATGGCACGAAGATCTTTTACAAGAGGGCTCCTACTACGATCGAAGTGGCTCGCTTGTCTCGCAGGTTATCGAAGGCAATGGCCAAAGGTCCATTTTCTCAGACACCTCCTTGAGTGAGCAGCACGAGTATCGACAGGGAAAAGAAGAGGGGCAAGTCCTTATATTTAATGAACAGCAGCAGCTTGTCCAGACAGTTCATGTCAAAGATGGCATGAAACATGGCGAAGAGATATACTATTGGACTGC
>JAFEGS010000507.1 GCA_018239705.1 Verrucomicrobiota bacterium
ATAAAGAATTTGACCGAATTGATTTATCGGTTATTCAGCAAGCTCGTAACATGATCGAAAGAAAATAATTTTTTATAAATTTCCAGGTTGCAGAGGAGAAGATATATGCAAAGTACAAATCAATTGTATAGTTTAGAAAACACAGGTGTGACGCAAATTTCTGATACTGTTCTCAGATCGCAAAAGTCGCTCTCTTGTGTTTATGCAACCTCACGAAAAGATCTCCCACAACTTAGTCCGCTCACTGCGCCTTTTGTTGATGCAGAAAAGAGGGTTCTGCAGCTCTGGAAAATTGGACAAAAACAGCTCGTTGGAGCTGTTTTAGATGCTCAAGGAAGGTTTGAACTTATCCCTGCAAGGAAGATTTGCAATCCTCTAAATCCACATGAATCAGGTGTCGATCTCATCAATCGGTTAGAACAGCGTGGACTCAAACGGTGGGATATCGCCTTTGAAGCACATCGAAAAATAATGACGATTTGGCCCCATCTCGTAGCTGCTGGTAGGTATGATAAAATGAATCCGGATGTAGCACTACAAGATATGAACAGGCGCTTTAACAATATTGTTTATGAAGGAGCGCTTAACCATACCCATTATATGGCCTATAGAACAGAGAAAAGCGGAAAACCACTTTTAAAAGATGGCGTTCCCGTTTTAAAGAAAGATGGAACGCCCTATGATCATATAGATGATGTGAAAGGACATCAAAATGGTGCAATCAAGCTTATAACCGACGTAAAACAATGTTTAGGAAGACAAGATCTCTCTGAAAAGCAAAGAGAGAATGTAAGCAAATTCTTATCTAAGGCAAGCAATATGCTTGACCATTCTAAGGAGGTTACCCAATCCGCTGATAGAAAAGCCTTGCAATACACTACATCTCCATCAACAAAGCAGTTTCAGCAGTCTGTGCAGACAGCGAAGCTTACCGACACCTATAATGCCACTCACAAGCACAATCCGATACCGCCAAAGGGTACAGGTGGGTCAATTGGTGGGGTGGCGTGTAGCACAGCATACATCAAAGGATTATTTGACACTGCTGAGGCTCTATTTGAGGATCAGCATTTATTCTGTGTTCCAGCACTTGCCGATGGCAAAATGCCCTTTAGCGATGCAGAGCTTGGCCAAATCTTGCGAGAATTGGCTATAGGTATTTTCACATATGGAACTGTGCCCTTTTTTAGCCTACACTTCAATGAGGATGCACAGCTTTATCCAATAATTCACCCTGTCTACGAACATACGCT
>JAFEGS010000508.1 GCA_018239705.1 Verrucomicrobiota bacterium
GCAGAAAAACGCTGGCTGCCTTTAATGTCAAAGAGCGTTTTTTCCATTTTGAATATTTCCGCACCAAAGAGCGCCTTATCCCCATAGAGGTGAATATGCGCCCTCCGGGATTTCCTACGCTCGATATGTGTAACTATGCGTGCGATATAGACCTCTACCGCATCTGGGCAGAGGTGATAGCGGGAAAAACGATTCAACCGAGCTATGAGCGCAAGTTCCACTGCATCTCGCTCAGCCGGAGAAAACAGAAGCGCTATCGCCATTCTCACAAAGAGATTCTTGCCAAAGGCAAAGAGATGATCGTCTATCACGGCAAAGTGCCACCACTTTTTCGAGGCGCTTTAGGAGACTACCTGTATGTGGTTCGATCTCCGCACCTTGCCGAGCTTCAGAATTTTAAAAAATATGTGCATAAACGACCAAAACGACAAAACTTAAAGAGTATTGACGATCTGCTTGATTGAGGATTTGATCGATTCCCACTGCCGTTTTGCAAGGGGAGTCATGCGGAAAATCTTGCAGCCATTCTCCGGCGAAAGCGCCTTTGTATAATAGTACAATTGAAATATAACTGCTTATCGCTTCAATCGCTGCCGCGACAACGAATGATTTCTTTAAGAAATCAAGCAGCATTTAGTCTTCGTAAAATGTATGAGTTTATGCTGAGTCCTTGCTGGGCGGCGAGAGCTGCCACTTTGGCATATAGCTCAGGAGGCATTCTGAGATTAAATTTTCCTGAGTGAGCTCTTTCCGGTGCTTTATTTCGTTCTTTACACCAGTCAAGATAATCGTCTATGGAATCTTTAAAGGCCTGTTCAATTTCATCTACAGTCGTACCTTGAAAAGTAATTACAGCTCTCAGACCTACTACTTCACCATGAAATAGACGTGCTTCTTCATCATATACAACATAGCCTGTATATCCTTTATATTTTAACACGGGCTTACTCCTGCGTTTTCTAAAAACCTTCGTACTGACACAACTGCACCTTTGTCTGCTTCTTTTTTCGGATGTGGTCTATGAAACACCGCTTCCTCACCATTTAGCAGTATTCGCACTCTAGAACCACGTCCTTCTTTGATTTCTGCGTTTAATGCGACAAATAAAGCTTCAATATCTACCCATTTGATGCTCGATTGGGTCGGAGTGGCGAATATCGATTCAAGAGTACGTTGATGCTTTCTATTCATAGTTACATGGTGCCATAAAATGGGGCTATGTGTCAATGCTTTTTTGGCTAAGAGTTTC
>JAFEGS010000509.1 GCA_018239705.1 Verrucomicrobiota bacterium
AGCTCAAGCACCTCGAGGCCTGCCTCTTGCGCCAAAATACGCACCTCTCGTTTTCTTCCATCGCAAATAACCACTTTCAGTGTGCCATTGCGGACCTTTGTAACAGATAAGGGTTTTACATGCACGCCTTCCACTACCGCTCCCTCTGACATAGCGATCAGGTGGGTGTGGAGGACCTCCTTATTGACTTTGACAAGATATTCCTTAGGTATGCGACTGGAGGGGTGCATAATGCGATTGGCAAAGTGGCCATCATTGGTGAGGATGAGAAGCCCTGAGGTGTCTCTATCTAGCCTTCCTATAGTAAAGAGCCGATATTCCTGTTCACCAAGCAGGTCGATGACTCGACGCTTGCGCTTCATTGGTGCATTTGTGCAGGTATAGCCCACGGGCTTATGGAGAAGGTAGTAGATTTTTGGCTCTCTTTTCAGCCGAACGCTATCGTACATAATGGTATCTTTATCGAGATTGACGAGCGTTTGGGGAACTCGCACAACTTCTCCATTGACAAGCACAAGGCCTTGCGTTATGAGTTCTTCTGCGGCGCGCCTTGAGGCAACACCGGCTGCGGCCAGCGCCTTACTAAGTCTTTGTGTGGTAGTCATGACATTTTCTTTATTTTAATTAATGATTTAAAAAGACTATACCACATTTGTTGTAATTTTTCTACATAACATTTACACTAGGAGTGTCAGAATGGCGAAGCTTGTTTTATTGCGGCATGGCGAGTCGATGTGGAACAAAAGAAACCTTTTTACCGGGTGGGTGGATGTCCCATTGTCTGAAAAGGGGATTGAAGAGGCTCTCCATGCTGGAAAAGAGCTAAAAAATATCCCCTTTGACGTGATTTTTTGCTCCACGCTGGTCAGAGGCCTCATGACTGCCATGCTGGTGATGTCGGTGCATGCAGATGGCAAAACACCAGTTGTTATCCACTCTAAGGGAAAGCTGCATGAGTGGGGCAGCATCTACTCTGAGGAAGCAAAAAGGGAGATTATCCCCGTTTTCTCAGCCTGGCAGCTTAATGAGCGGATGTATGGAAAGCTGCAAGGCCTAAATAAAAAGGAAACTATGCGAAAATATGGCGAGGATCAGGTGAAACTTTGGCGCAGAAGCTACAATACTTCGCCTCCCGATGGAGAGAGCCTTGAGATGACGACAAAGCGAACCATTCCCTATTTTAAAAAACATGTTATGCCCTATCTCCAAAAGGGAAAGAATGTGCTTATCTCTGCTCATGGCAACTCTT
>JAFEGS010000050.1 GCA_018239705.1 Verrucomicrobiota bacterium
CGCTCCTCTCCAGGACAATACACGTCAAAAGGAGCTGGAAGAAGAGCTTGCAAAAGTGAAAGCGACGAAGACGCAGCTTATATCAGAGCTCAAACAGCAGGGTGAAAAACAGGTCGAGGGAGACCGGCTGAAAAATGAAAATGAACGGCTCAAGCTCCGCATGCTGGAACTCTCCACAGAACTTTCTCAGCTCAAACAGCAGGCTGAAAAACAGAAGCAGATTGTAAAAATAGACCCGGAGCAGACAGCTAAGAACCTGCAAGCTATTGAAGAGCTTAAAAACCAGAAAACAGAGCTTGAGCAGGAGCTGCATGAGGCAAAGCAGAGAACGCTTCGTTTTATATGCGACAAAAAAGAAATCGACGACAAAATCCTCTCTCTCAACAACGAAAAGGCTACTTTCCTCGCTAGACTGCGCGACCTTGCCCAAAAAAATAGCTCTTTAGAAGAAGAAGAGCGCGTAAGAAAGCAGAAAATCCAAGAGTTAGAGGCTGCACTGGAGAAGGCACATGAGCTTCAAACTGAAAAGGAACTGGTACACGAGCTCCTTCGAGAAGAAAACGAAGCTCTTAAAGGCACTGTTGAAAAATTACAGATGAATGTAGATGAACAGATGCGTGCCTACACTGCAATAGATGAGCATACAAAACTTCTTGAACAGCACCTTGCACGGCGCGTAAAAGAATGTGCTATCTTTTCTAAGCAGCTTGAAGAGGAATCTGCAAAACAGAGCGCTCTTTTGGCTACGCATGAAGCCCAACTAAAAACGATCCACTCTCTTGAAGGAGCACTTGAGCAGTCCAAAAAAAATGAACTGGCGCAAAAAGAGCAGCATCTGGCACTTGAGCAGCAGTTTGGCCTTCTCACAAACTCATGGCAGGCACAAAACAGTGAGCTTCAGCACTTGAAAAAAACAGAAATACGACTTGCTGAGCTTGAGCAGCTGTTTAATCAGTTTGGAGAGCTTCTTGTGAAACCCATTGCTCCTGAGCAGCCTCGAGCGCAACCTGTAAGCCAAAAAGAGCTTTTTACCCCGTCTGTTCCTCCACCCCGAGTCTCAAGGTCCCTCTTTGACTAACCAGCAGCAAAACAGAAAAATTATCATAGGCATTGACCCCGGGACCCGCGTCACCGGCTATGGGGTCATCAGCATCACAGGAAGGGACTTTATGCCGCTCGATTTTGGCTGCATAAGACCACCTGCTACTCTACCGCTGGGAGAGCGCTACGCAATTATTTTTAATGGGCTTCAAAAGTTACTCGAGAGCTATAACCCCCTTGAGATGGCCATTGAAACACCCTTTGTCCATAAAAATGCACAGAGTGCGATGAAGCTTGGGATCGCGATGGGATGCGCCCTCATTGTAGGAAAGCTCAAAGGTCTCAAAGTATTTGGCTATTCCCCTCGAGAGGTCAAATGTGCTATTGTAGGCACAGGAAAGGCCAGTAAAGAGCAGGTTCAGCGATCAATTACCAACTACCTCAGCCTCAAATCACCTCCAACACCACAAGATGCTGCCGATGCCCTTGCTATTGCCATTTGCCATGCAAATAGCCACTCTCTACTGATACCAACAAAGAAGGAATTGTAATGTTTGACTACATCTCAGGAAAACTCGTTCGTTGCTCTCTTGACAGCGTAACACTTGAAGCCTCAGGCATTGGGTATCGCATTATGATTGCACCAAACTGTCAAAGCCAGCTACCACCAACTACGAGCCCTCTTTTACTCTATGTCTCCTTTGTCATTAGAGAGTTCTCGCAATCGCTCTATGGCTTTCAACATGAGGCTGATAGAGACCTCTTTGAAACACTTCTCAATGTCTCGGGGATTGGACCGAAACTAGCCTTAAGCATCATAGGGCATATGCCATCAGATACCCTGCAAAAGACGCTGTTTAATAAAGATATTACTGCGTTATGCAAAATTCCAGGCATCGGCAAAAAAACTGCCGAAAGACTTCTCCTGGAACTTAAAGGGGTGTCCATTTGCACAGTGAATAGTTCTCAAGAATATAAGGAAGCTGTACCGTCACTCGTACACGACGCAGTTTCGGCCCTTGTCAACCTGGGCGTTACACAGATAAATGCCTACAATGCTGTGTCGAAGACCTATTCCTCTCTCAATGAACCTAAAGACCTTGAGCTGCTTGTAACTGCAAGTCTTCGCAATATGTAGGAGAAGGCTCTTTTTGGACCAGCGTGTTAAATTTGCGTCCTAAGAAGCGAATGGACATAATCCAGAGAATCAACGCAAAGAACAGAAAAATACCCACGTAAGGCACGCTTGCTGCGATCGAAGAAAATGAGAGGAGGAGCACATTGTAAATGACAGAGCCTGTCGATTTACCAAGCCTGTTACAGACGCCATCGATAGCGGCCTTTGCCTTCACTTTTTCTGCTGCAGGCAATGGGATAAAGGCCATCTCCTTTGTTGCATCAAAGACAGTATATTTGGCTGCACGACTAAAGCAGTTTTGAAGCGAGCCAAAGAAGACCACAAGCATAAGTGGAGAGGCACCTGTAAAGTGTAAAATGGATAGAGAGCTCTCTTTTAAGAAGAAGAAGCCGAAAAACCCGATACTCGTTATCAAGAGGATCATTGGGGTCAGCATCGCCGTGAAGGTCCAGCCAAATTTTCTAAGGCATACTCCTGAGACGAAAAGAGCTGCAATAGTCGCTGTAATACCGGTAATTGTGGTAATTTCATTTTGAAAAAGATTGTAGGCCAGGGGATCTGGGTAGAGCTCTCTTGCCTGGTCCTTCCACATTACCTCAACGAGGTTGATAATCAGGTTATAGGCAATGATAATCACAGCAATCGAGAGCACATAGCTAGAGGTACAGACGTACCGTAGATTTTCGCGCATCGAAAATTTTTTCTTTGTTCCTCCCGGCTCGTAATGCAGCTCCTGTTTTGCGGCAGGAAGGCAATGGCGATTAAACCAGCGGAAGACAAAGAGCGTCAAGATACCTGCTACAAGAACCAGACAGATATTCACTGTCATCGATTGGGCCCATGTATCTTGTCCAAAAAGCGGTGTATATTGAGGTATTTTCGCAATCGAGATAGAGGCAAGCCCTGCTGCAATGCCGGAAAAGTTCACCCCAAGGCCAAAAAGGCCATAAAAGCGTTTTGCCTCATCGAGCTGCGTCACCTGATTTGCAAAGCCCCAAAAAAGAAGTGAGAGCACAATATTTGACCAGAGCTCCGCCATCACATAGAAGCTTGTGAAAATCCAGTATCGATACATCGACACAAACCCTTTTAGCCCTTTTGGCAGCATCTGCTGGAGTAGCTCTCCCGTCTCATAGGCGTGAAGGCTTTCACGAATGGGATAGAGGAAGAAGGCAAAAGCAAAAAAGTAGACCAGGAAGAACGAGAGCATGATGTAAAAAACTTTTTCGCACGAGAAGCGATTAGAGAGGCGCACAAAAAAATAGGTAAGCAGTATGGAGGTAGGAAACATAGCCCATACTTTGATAAAGGGGATGACCTCAGCGCCTGCATCTTTCGCGGTAATCACAATGGCATCTTTTAAACCGCGAAGCACATTATAATCGAAAGTAATAAGAAAAAACATGAGCAACATTGGAATAAATTTCTTTAGCTCGTGTCGATGCACGGGCCAAAAAAAGGATCTCAGCTTACTGAACTGCGTATTTCCTTCTGCCGCTTCCATGAAAAAACCTTATGTAAGGGTTGATCAATAATAAAATAAATTGAAAATAAACTGTGTGGGGAGGGGACAAGATAGGTCGTGGTAACTGATCGTTGTTTCAATTCCATTCTCAAAGTGTGATAATGTTTGAAATTGCGACACTAGTCTACATACCAGAGAATAAAAGAGCAACACAAAAATAGCAAGCGTTGTATTATATATGGTATGGATACAAATAAGATCATCATTCGCATGCCAAATTGGCTAGGGGATGCAGTCATGGCTACAGCTGCGCTCGAGGATGTCAAGAGCCATTTTTCCTCTTCACAGGTTACTGTACTCTGTCATGAGGCAATCGCCTCTCTCCTCCAGGCAAACCCCTCCATCGATCACTACCTCGTCTTTGATAAAAATAAAAAAGAGAGCGAAAAAAAAAGAATTTATCAAGCGCTGCAAGAGGAGCGCTTTGATCTTGGCATCTTGCTGACCAACTCCTTTTCATCTGCGTGGTGGTTCTATAAAGGTGGTGTAAAGAGCCGTGTCGGGTATAACAGCCACTTTAGAAGGCCGCTTTTGACCTCTGCCGTTCCAATCCGCAAAAACCATGAAAAAGAGCATCAGGTTATAGCCTATAAGCATCTGCTTTCTCCTCTTGGTATCCCACTCAGTACAACCGCCCCACATCTCTATGTAAGGACTGAAGAAGAGGCACAGGCAAAAAAACTCCTTGCCTCCCTGCAAATTTCGTCCAGTCACATCCTCATTGGCATTAATCCCCTTGCTGCCTACGGCGATGCCAAATGCTGGCCGCTTGACCGCTTTCGAGCGCTCTCTGAAAAGCTTCTTCAAAACCCTCAAGTACGCATCATCTATATCGGAGACCCCAGCGGCAGAGAAAGTATTGAGAAAAACCTACTTGGACTTGGGCCTAGAGTCGTCTCTTTAGCTGGAAAAACCTCACTGCGAGAGCTCCTTGCCCTCATGAACCAGTGCACCTGCTTTGTCACTAACGACAGCGGCCCTATGCACATCGCCTCTGCACTACACATCCCTCTCGTGGCTCTTTTTGGATCGACCAATGAGATCAAAACAGGCCCCTATGAGAAGGCAATCGTCATCCACAAGCATGTGGCATGCTCTCCTTGCTATCAACGCCACTGTCCAATCGATTTTCGATGCATGAAGACAATAGCGGCCGAAGAGGTCTTTCAAGCAATAAAAACCGAGATTCCCGCTCTATGATAGAAGCACTTGCCACAGTCGTTCTTGCCGGAGGCCTTGGATCGCGTCTAGGAAGTGATGCCCCCAAAGGCACATACCCGATCTCACAGGTAAAAGGAAAAAGCCTTTTTCAGCTGATCGCAGAAAAGACTGTTGCCGCAGGAAAGGCCTACGACACTCGTCTACAGATCGCCATTATGACCTCGCAAGAAAACCATGATGCCACGCTGCAGCATTTCACAGAGGCCAATTTTTTTGGCCTTTTACCAGAACAGCTCTCCTTTTTTACGCAAGGGTCGCTACCGCTTCTCGATGATAACGATCAACCGGTTCACCCCCTCACAGCGCCAGATGGCAATGGCCTCTTTTTCGAGTCGCTTGCAGCAAGCGGCATCCTCGATCGCTGGAAGAGAGCCGGCATCAGCTGCATCACGGTTGTTCTTATCGACAACCCTCTTGCCGACCCCTTTCATCTACCGCTCATTGAACTGCACCTCAAAAATCAAAATGCGATCACACTCGCTGCCGTTGAGCGCCTTGACCCTGAAGAAAATGTAGGGCTTATTATTGAAAAAGAGGGAAGATTGCGAGTAGTGGAATACTCAGAAATTTCCCACGATGAGCGCTACGCACGCGATAGCACAGGCCGCCTCAAATACCCTCTTGCCAACATCTCTTTTTTTGCCTTTAGCCTTGCCTTCCTTGAAGAGATGGCTGCTCAAAAACCACTCCTCATGCCCCTACACAGGGTCAAAAAGGAGATTACAGCAGCGCAGAAGAGACTTTTAGGAAAAGAGGGGCCAATTGCTCTCTGGAAGTCTGAATACTTTATCTTTGATCTTCTCGCCTTCACGCAAAAGAGCTCTGTGCTTTTACTCGATCGCGAAGATACCTTTTGTCCTCTGAAAAATAGCGCTAGCGTTGCTGCCGTGCGAGAAGCCCTGCTCAAAAAAGATCAAAAACAATTTTACACAATTTCCCATGTGCAGGCGCCACTAGACAGGTCTTTCGAGCTAAGTCAGCAGTTTTACTACCCAACAAAAGAAATGATTGAGAAGTGGAAAAACCGTCCGCTGCCAAGTGAATCTTACATCGAACCTTGAGTTTTTGCTAAACTCCTGATAAAATATTTCCAATTAGTAACGCGATGTTTTTTTCTCTGTGTACTCTGCGAGCTCTGTGGTAGCAAAATTTTAACTACCACAGAGCCCACAGAGTACACAGAGAGGAGTACTAAAGTAAAGGATCTAAATGAAAATTGCGTATTTAGGTACAGGCGCTTGGGGATTTTGCCTTGCGCGATTATTGGCAGCGAAAGGCTATACGGTATCGGCATGGTCCAATGTCCCATCGCAGATCGAAGAGCTTACGAAAGCGCGAGTCCACCCCTACCTTCCCGGACGCCCCATTAGTGATACTGCAACCTTTACCACCGATCTTGCACTCGCATTGAAAGACGCTCATATTATCGTGGAATCGGTGACATCGGCAGGCATACGGCCGGTTTTTGAACAGGTCGGCGCAGTCGGCATCCCGACCACCACTCCTATTGTCATGACCTCCAAAGGTATCGAACAGAAATCGGGGCTCATTCTCTCTGAAGTGGTCACAAGCGTGCTTGGAGAGCCCTACCAGAATTCAATCGCCTCGCTCAGTGGCCCGAGCTTCGCTGAAGAGGTCAGTAATGGGCTTCCCACATCGGTCGTATGCGCCTCCTATTCTGAAGAGATTGCTACACTCGCTGCAGATCTCTTTACCACGCCCTTTTTGAGAGTCTACCCAAATAGCGATATCAGAGGCGTCTCTTTCGGCGGTGCGCTCAAGAATATTATTGCCATCGCCTGCGGCATTTCCGACGGCCTTGAGCTCGGTACAGGAGCAAAGGCCACGCTCATGACGCGCGGACTTCATGAAATTGCCAAGCTCGCCCGTCTGCAGCGCTGCCGACCGGAGACACTCTATGGCCTCTCCGGCATGGGCGATCTCTTCCT
>JAFEGS010000510.1 GCA_018239705.1 Verrucomicrobiota bacterium
GTTGAACGTGCCGACGAAGTCGCAAGGCAGTCCATTGAACTATGTGCTTTTTCATCTCATCATTACCCCAACACTGCTTATCCCCAACCCAACTGAGGAGCATATAAAGAACTGGCGAACACGCGCGCCTGCGTTAATACAAAAACTGCTCAAGATGGGGGCCTCTACATGTGTCGAGGGCTGTAAGTCTGCTTTTACCTTTGCTATTGACGCACTTATCAATGATGCAAAAAGAGAAATTACTACATTTGCAGCTATTGTTGACGCCTTCTTGGGATATCCACTCTCAGAGATTGAGCTGCAGGATGCAAGTATGCGTCTGGTTCGATCTTTTACCCCGGAGCGCTCAGATGACAGTGAGGTTTCTCTTTTTTCTAAAATTCTTGGATGCGACTATTTTCGTACAGCTAACGGAAAAAAATGGGCGAGAGAGCTGTATAAGGGAACAGAGAATTGTTTTTTTCAAAGCTGCGCGAGGGTGATTCTCGTTGATGGAGAGTCGCCAAGAAGCAAGGTGAGTGGGTCGCCCAGGTCCGATCCTCTTCCCTCTTCTAGCTTAGGGGCGCTCAATGTGGAGCCTCTTCAGTCAGACAAGAAGTCTCCCAGATTAGAGGGAAAGCCTCCACGGCTTCGAGAACAAAGGATGTCTCTTCCCAATTTAAATGCCTCGCCCGATCTACTCAGTAAAGAGAAAACCAGGCGGACGCTAAAGCGAGCGGCTGATAAGTGAAAGATAGGTTTGCAGCAGGATGACAGCGGAGACGGTGTCTACTACGGATGTTCGCTGTTTTCTTGTGTAACGGCCCTCTTTGAGGGCTCTTTCGGCCTGAACAGTGGTGAGTCGTTCGTCAAAGAGATGAATGGGCAAGCTGCTCTTTTCTTGTAGGGCCTTCGCAAAGGCTCTGACAGCAACTGTTCGTTCAGAGTCGCTTCCATTCATGTTGAGCGGTAGGCCTATGACAATATCGCTGATTTCATATTTGCGCTCTGTCTTTAGTTTTTCGAGGAGAGCAAGGATAGTGTCAGCAGCCTTGGCTGTGTCATAGCTGCCCGGGATTGTCTCGTAAGGGGAGGCAATAATCTGCATAGGGTCTGATATTGCAATCCCAACTCTCTTAAAACCAAAGTCAATAGCTAGTATTCGTGGCATAAATATCCTTACCCTATTTTTAACGACACCAACGACAAACGACGAAAACGACAAACGACACAAACGACGAAAAGGACGAAAACGACTTAAA
>JAFEGS010000511.1 GCA_018239705.1 Verrucomicrobiota bacterium
CCAACATAGCAAAAGGAGTAATGCCTAAAACCAATGTGTGATGAGAAACCCTACCTACTATAAATCCTCCAAGTGAAATACCTACCGTCGTGACAAAGGCAATATATCCACCGGCTAAGTCACTCAAACGCAAACTGTGGATGGCATAGGAAAAAATGTTTCCTTGGGAAAAGGCGGCCATAAAAAGAAAAACTGTAGAGCTCCATATTACCGGCAAAAGATAGGGTGTAGATGCTGCATTTTTCAAGGTACGAACTATATCTCCCAAAAAAAATAGATGAATTTTGCTTAGAGATTTTTGAGCTTTAGTAATCGGAATTTTCCACGCCGTAAAAAGCCCTAATATCCCTATAAAAAGGCAAAAAAAGGAAGCATGCAGATAATTTCTCGAGGCTATCTGTGTCAGTAAAGCAGCCAAAAATGTGCCAAGCATAATGCCATTATAGGAAAATGCGACTAGGTAACTATTTGCTTTCGTGATCTGCTCCTTTTTTACCAGTTCGGGGATAATGCTGAATTTGGATGGATCCATTATTGCTTCTTCAATTGACAATAAAATAAATCCAAAATATCTTATATATAAATTATTGAAATAAAAACTTAAAGAAAGCAACGAGATCGTGAAAAGCTCAACTATTTTTGTTATTAGAATTATATTTCTCTTGCTAAATCTGTCGGCAAGAGTTCCAGCTGCGAAAGAAAAGAAAACATATGGTAGAATATAAATTATCCCAATAAGTGATAAGATAAAAGGTGCTCGAGACGCCCCCTCTTGATCAATGAAAGAAAAAACGAAAAGATATTTATAAATATTATCATTAACATTGCTTAAAAACTGAGTCATGTTAAGATAAAAAAAAGGAGAAGGTCTAAATAACGTTAGTTTTTTTTCTATTTCTTCTCCGCGCTGTTCAAACAATCGCTGACCCCATGACTTATATTGTTTTTTAATCAGCAATTCCCTCCAGTTACCCAGGGCTTCATCAACCCCTCCGGGGTTTCCTTAATTTTCTGGCGGGGGTTGCTGATCACCATTAGTGCTATTTTTTGTGAAGATGCGGATACTCCGGCGTTTTTCCTTCTTAGGAGGTTCTTCAGTCTCTTCGTTTTTATGTTCGCTTTTGGACATAAGGGTTTTTTCAAGCTCATGGGTTAGGAAATCTGCAAATGTGACTTGGACTGTTTCATCGACAACAACCAGGGAAAGATTGGCACAGCTTGTTGCACCCTTAGCA
>JAFEGS010000512.1 GCA_018239705.1 Verrucomicrobiota bacterium
ATGCTCGGAACTGGACTCGAACCAGCACGGGGTTGCCCCCAAGGGATTTTAAGTCCAGGCTATCTTTGTGACAGCACCTGACACGACCTAACGATACGAGACAAGATTACTTGGTTTTAGGCTTTATTGGAACCATTTTGTTATGTGGTGTTGGCAGGTATCGTGCTGTGTACTGTCCCACCTGTGTCCCATGGACCAAAGGGGTTCACGTTTTTCGTTGAAAAGCATGAGTGAATTCGATAGACTGCCCTGCTTATATGTGGAGCAAACTACTATGAACTTCTTTGTAATTCTTTTTTGTGGCCTTTTTCTTTTATCAGGACTCGATGCAGCAGCTGTAGAAGAGCTTCTTTCTTCCCATAAGTCACTTACCATCGGCATTATCAGCGCTGTTCCTGGCGAAAGTGGACGCCTTTTGGAGCTTATGGAAGAGACGGTTTCTACCGAAAGGGGAAGAAGACTCTATCATCGCGGTAAGCTGAAAGGAATTGACACTGTGCTTGTCTCATCTCGTATTGGCAAAGTGGCATCAAGTGCTACTGCCACAAATCTCATTGTTGAATATAAAGTCGATCTTATCATCTTCACAGGGGTTGCTGGGGCTATTGATCCTACGTTGAATATTGGAGATATAGTCGTTGCAACCGCTCTTATTCAGCACGACCTTAACTGTAACCCCTTTTGTCCGACCTACGAGATCCCTCTTTTAAAACTTTCTGCTCTTAAGCCAGATCCAACACTTGAGCTTTTTGCCTTTCAAGCTTCGCAAAAATGTGCACAAACTGATCTTCAAAAGACAGTTCCAGCTGCCATTTTAAGCGAATATCACATCGCTGTGCCAAAAGTAGTAAAAGGTATCGTTCTCACAGGGGACCAAGTAATCTCCAAAGAGAGCCAAAAACAGGATCTAAAAGAGAAACTGCCTGACGCGCTTTGCGTTGAAATGGAAGGCGCCAGTGTCGGTCAAGTGTGCTACGAATACAATATCCCTTTTGCTGTCATCCGCACAATTTCTGATTATGCCAATCACCAAGAACTCCCTATTGATATCAAGAAATTTGTTACTGAGGTGTCGGGTTACTATGCCGAATCTATCATCAAAAATATTTATGAATTGATTGTAGTGAGTGGTAGAGAGCGTGGCAACAATGGTAAAAGTCACTCATAAGTCAGTTTCAGGAAGGGCTGTAGTGTAATTCAAATTTTTTCTTTCTAGTTCTC
>JAFEGS010000513.1 GCA_018239705.1 Verrucomicrobiota bacterium
GGATGCCAGCTTTGAAGATAAAAAAGAGATCGTCAGCTCCTATTCAGGTCAGACAAAGCAGGAGATGCTCGAAATCATCCGCTCAAAATTTCCCCTGCCAGAGAGCGACAAGAGACGATCGGATGAAGCCAAGAGTATTTGTATAGCGATCGAACGACTCCATGAGCGCTACCAAAAACAGGCGAAAGGCTTTAGCTACTCCCAAAACAAGGAAATCGCCAAAGCCCTACGCAAACTATTAGAGAGCGTTACTGCCGCTCAATCAGATCTGCGCTGACCTTTTGAGGCTTGAGATAGTCTCTTAAAACCTTATCAAAGGCCTCTGAAGAGCAGTTTGTACCGCAGGTGAAGAGGTCAACAAAACAGGCATTCTTTTCGGGATAGGTGTGGATACTTGCATGACTTTCTGAAAGAAGAATTACCATCGTGAGCGCGTCCGGTTCAAATATATACTTGCTCGATTTCAGATTCTGGGCACCACACACAGCAACGGCTCTATTCATCGCATCTTCGAGCTGTTTTAAATCGGTTAAAGCAGCGTGATCACAGTCGTAATAGCTTGCAATGAAGTGTCTGCCATAAAACTGATACTCTTCCTCATGATCTGTCGCAAAGAGCCCTCCACTGCAAAGAGAGATGAAAAGAAGTGTGCAAAGAAGTTTTTTCATTTATTACCTCATTTTTAAAAAAACAAGGTAAACTATAGCTTATCAAGATGTTATACGTCTAGCGAACACAATCGGGCTTTCCGAGCTCTCTTGTAGCTCAAAGCCAAATTTCTTTAGCAGATGAAGCATACCTCCATTTTCAGAGAGGATGCTTGCCGTAATCTCAGAGACTCCTTCAATTTTTGCAATGCGTAGCAGTTCTGTCAAAATCTGCGTCCCGAGACCACTTCCCTGAAAGGCATCGCCTATGAGTATTTTTAAATCGGCCACTTTGCCGTTTCCAATTCTTGTCAGCCTTCCAACCCCCATAATCACTTGCGAGTTGAGCGGCTCCGCGACGAGTGCTATTTGATGATCAAAATCATTAGCACAGATATGTACCAGCCGTGTATGAGCTGTGCGCTCATTTAAATCTTTAAAGGCAAAATATCTCTGCCTCACACTATGTTCTGAGAGATTTTTGTGAAATGCCTCTATTGCAACCTCATCTTCGGAGCAGATGGGCCTCAGTCGAATAGCCTCCCCATTTTTAAGTTTGCGCTCCACAACATAC
>JAFEGS010000514.1 GCA_018239705.1 Verrucomicrobiota bacterium
TCTGCGGCAGACTTGCCGTGGATATCCTTTATACTGGCGTCTGCGCCGTTCGCTAGAAGCTCACGCACATGCTGCAGTTTTTCATGAATGACCGCCTCGTGTAGCGCAGTGTGGCCATGAACATTTTGCTGGTTAATGTCAACATAAGGTCCAATGATCTGCACAGCTATAGCATTATCGGTAGCTACAGCAATGTGCAGGGCTGTTCCTCCTTCAGTCGCCCTTTCTTTCATGACTTTTATCTGTTGGATTATTTTCTTTCCTTCCGGAGTGGCAAGATCCTCAGGAATATATCCTGTGTACCTTTGCCGTAGTTCAGGGTTAGCACCACAAAGCATCAGCAATTCAATGATATCTCTGTAGTCATATTCTGCTGCCAGCAGGAGAGGTGTAATGCCCTGCACATCTTGCTTATCGATATCGATCCCTCGATCAAGAAGAAGGGCAACGTGAGAAAAGTTCCCTGCTTTGACTGCCAGGTGGAGGAGGTTCTGCCCCTTTTTATTTTCTCTGGTTAAATCAGGCTGTGTTTGTGTAAGAAGATAGCGGAACTGATCGATGGATTTATTCATTGCTGAGAGCTCTAGTGCAGTCTCACCCGACCTTACGGAGGTAGTACAATCAAGCCCAAGCTGCAAGAAAAAGCTTGTAGCACGCAAAGACCCCGCCATGCAGGCAAGAGCTAGCCCGTTGGCTCCATTCTCAAATTCCGTTTCAGGTGGAAGCCACAAATCATAGATGAGCTCTAGTGCGTCAATAGCGTCCCCTCCGATCGCAAATTCAGCTGCAGGGAAGAGATAGTCTAAGTTGCAAAAAAGAGGGCGCTCACCACGTTCTGTGTGGATCTTAATGTCCTTTAGGAAGGAAATAATTGCTTTAGCATCTCCGGCACTATTGCGTGTAGCACTTGACAAAGCATTGTGCTTTTTTACTGTGATTTTTGCCGGATCGGCCTTATGGTCCACCAGCCACTGTACAAGTGCAGCAGTACCGTAGCGACTCGCAAAATGAATGGGAGATGGGGTAGGAGGATCAATGTTATCTTTTGTCTCTTCGACAGTGATAGGAGTGTCCAGAGAGATACTGAGCGAGTGAAGACAGCGAAGTGTTTTCAGTTTGCTTTTCTTGGTAGCATGGTGAACCGGTGCTAGCCCATTTTCATCAAAAGATGTGAGCGATCGACCTCTCGCGTGGAGCAGTCGCAGGATCCAATTTTGCCC
>JAFEGS010000515.1 GCA_018239705.1 Verrucomicrobiota bacterium
CCGGGCACTATCTCTGTGGCATCGACTTCTTGCCACAGTTCATCGCGAAAAACCCGAGCCTTGATCTGTAGTTTTGCTCTAAGAAGTGCTAAGATCTTTTTTGCCTTTTCCTCCTGAGAAAAGCCTATGACCGCATTAAAGACCAGCAGAAAGAACGTAATTAAAGCTTCATCGAACTTCGAAAGATAGAGCTGCAGCACAAAAATCAGTTCAAGCATCCAGGCAATAGGAGTCCAAAAGCGTAGAATAAAACGTAAAAATGGATACGTCCTTTGCTCTACAATGGCATTAGGGCCATATTCCTGAAGAAGCTGTTTTGCCCTTTCCGAAGAAAGGCCTACAGTTTGGGAGTTTTGCACGGTTACAATCGCCTTTTTCTTTTCCATACCACAATGCAATTTTTTAGTTCATAAATTTACAAAATATATTCTTTGAGATAAAGAGTAGAGAAATGACTAGCATGAGGTACTATGTGGTAGACGCAACTTCTGCCTATTCAATTCCAGAGTGGCCACCACATGAAACTCCATCCACGCCCATGTCATCTCCCATTTTCGATGCATCTCGTACACAAGAGCTGGAAATAAAAGGGACGAAATGGAATGCAAAAATTTTAGGTTATCTTGATGACATAGATAAAAAACTCGATGAAGTGTTACCGAACAATCGGGTTCAAGAATGCATCGATTCCTTTGGGGCTAAGATCAAAGGACTTCTTTCTCATCCCAGTGCCAAACAATTCAATGCATGGATAGATGAGAACAATCATAGCTCATGGTATAAACAACTAGGGATTTTTCTTCTTAAACTACCGCTCAAGGCCGTTCGCAATATCCTACGACTTGCCTACTTTGCTTTGAAGGCAACAGTTTATCTCTTTGTTCATCCACTTAAAGCTATTCCCTTTGCCGGAAAGCTCATCATCGAACTTATCGATCTTTTTTGTAAACCTGAGACGTATACAAAGGTAGGAGCCGGTATGTTGGGAGCTTCTCTTGCCCATCTCATGATTAGTGGAGGGTTTGGCCTGCATTCCTATATAGGCTTGGGAATAGGAGGTGGTTTCTTTCTGTTTGGACTTTCGGCTTCAGCCCTTCGCGATTTTGCAAAAGCGGAAAAGGGTCATGGGTTAACAGCTGTTAAAAATACACTTATAAATCAGCTAAAAGAGGTCCCGGAATTGATGCTCACAGGCTTTTTGATCGGCTTACTTTTT
>JAFEGS010000516.1 GCA_018239705.1 Verrucomicrobiota bacterium
CTCTCTCTGGTTTCTTTATCCGATGCCTACAATTCAAATGAGGTCAAAATTGCAAAGAAAATAATAAATCATAATATACCAGGATTGATTCCAATCGCATGTGTAATTAACGGTATGTATTATGACAGTATTAATGATATTTACGATGGTGGCAAAGCTATTATTATAACAAAGTTCTGCAACAAAGGAAATTTACATCATTGTTTTAAAAAATTGGACGACTTGCAAAAAATACAGGCCTTAAGAGACACCTGGAAGACATTAACAATTTTTCATGAACATAATTTTGCACATGAAGATGTAAAATCTGATAATATCTTAGTCAATGAAAATGAAAAAGGTGAAATGGAATTCTATGTTTCAGATTTCGGTTGCACTAGAAAAATTAAGACGCTTCCTGGTTCAGGAAAATCAGGCGGAGCTGATATTAGAAATGACACACACCTCTTTGGAGTCATGATAGCAGCCTGTATGGGTATTGTTGGTACACATGTCTATCGACCTCCGTTTGGTGCTGTGATTGCCCCAGATCTAGACCAAAAAATTATGAAATGCTCCGATAAAAATAATTTTTTACACGACGAAAGGGTGAAAAAACTTGCCTGTCAAATGATTGCAGACGAACCTACTGACAGGCCAAGTGATGCTGAAGTCAGCATGGTCTTAAATGAGATGTACAGAGATATTGATGAGAGTAAAAATGGACGATCGCGGAAATTAAACGAGATCGTTTCTGACATATCGTATGTACATTAGAAGCTGTTTTAGGTTAGTAATTCGACAAGCTCGTCAAGGGAAACTCCTCGCGCACTCTCTTCTTCCTCAAAGAGCGCCTCTATAAGAGCCGATTTCTTCTCTTGCAGCTCGATGATTTTTTCCTCTATCGTCCCTTCCATGATGTAGCGCTTACAAAAGACAGTCTCTTGGCGGCCGATGCGGTGCGCTCGAGCTATTGCCTGCATCTCTTGGGCTCTATTCCACCAAGGGTCGTAGAGCAGCACAAAGTCTGCCCGCGTGAGGTTAAGGCCGACGCCGCCAGCTTTTAGGCTCATGAGGAAAAGGGGAGCATCGGGGTCGTTTTGGAAGCGATCGACAAGCTCCTGGCGGTTTTTTGTCTCACCGTCGAGAAGCAGTGGGTTCAGGTTTCGCTCGCGAGCCTCCTTTTCAAGGAGGTGAAGCATCGAGGAAAATTGGCTAAAGAGGATCACCTTTTT
>JAFEGS010000517.1 GCA_018239705.1 Verrucomicrobiota bacterium
GCGATATAAAGAGCACACCAATGGCCATTCCTACCGACCAGACTGCAGCAATGACAGAGTCTTCTCGCTGGCGATATCTTTGATGGATCCAGCCGATAAGAAGTGCAGAGACAATACCAGCCAGCACGGCTCCCTGAAGAGGTGATACCCAATGGAGGTCGTGTACACGCTCCAGCCATAAAAAAATACCAATTCCGGCTAGTACCGAATGGGAAATGCTACCGCTGATAAAAGAGATGCGTTTGACAACAACGTACGAGCCAATAATCCCCCCCACGACGGAAGCGATAAGGCCTGCCAGAACTGCATAGAGGAGAAGGGAATTGGAGCAGAGAGCTTGGAAAAATTCGTTCATGGGGTAAACTTCGCCTTGGTGAAGTGTGGCTCTGGCGTCTGGATAAGAGGGAAGTGGTAGAGGCCAAGAGCAAAGTGCTCGCACAGATCACTTGGCTCGATGCTTTGTACCCCGCCCTGCACACACAGCACCCTTTTTACCTGCTGGATGATCGCCCTGATGTCGTGCGTGACCATGAGTATGGTAAGATTTTCTTTTATACTATTGAGTACGTTGTAGATATCGGCCTCTGCCTGCACGTCGACACAGGCCATGGGCTCGTCTAATAGAAGAACGCTTGGGTCTTGTGCGAGCGCCCGTGCGATCAGTGCGCGCTGTGCCTGGCCTCCGGAGAGCGTTCCTAGCGGGCGATCTCGAAAATCGACTAAGTTAACCTGTTCCAGGGCAAAAAGAGCAGCCTCTTTGTCCTCTTTGGAGAACTTTCCCCACCAGGGAAGCCTCGATAGCCTTCCACCCAGAACGAGGTCGATAATAGTAATAGGAAATTGTTTGTCGTAGTGCAGTGCTTGGGGAACATAGGCAATGCCATTGGGGTGTCTGGTGGCTGGCTTGCCAAAGATGGAAATGGTGCCCTCTTGCGGAGTTAAAAAGCCTATGAGGAGCTTTAAAAGCGTTGTTTTGCCACCGCCGTTTGGGCCAATAATCCCGATAAACTCACTTGTTTGTACCTCAAAGGAGACATTGCGTAAAATTGACTGATCGCGGGAGTACCTAAAGGAGACATTCTGTACCGAAATAGCGACTTTTGGGCTTTTAGTCACTTACAGCTCCTTGGCAAAGCTAGAGGCAATGTACTGCATATTTTCAAAATAATCTTCCGCATAGGGGTCAAGAGTGACTATTTTTGCCCCAACTTC
>JAFEGS010000518.1 GCA_018239705.1 Verrucomicrobiota bacterium
TTGTGGATGAATGTGTAAAAGGGTGTTTACAACACCCTCTAAGCTACAGAACAGGATGCATGGTTTTGCACTACACGATGAAGAATCGTGTCCACGCGGCGGAGCGACTCATCATTTGTATCAAGCGGGGGGTTGAACTCAACGAATTCAAACGCAACCGGTGGGTAGCTATCAAACAGCTCATAGGCAGCTAAAAACTCATCAGGATCAACGCCATTTGCTTCCGGAGTCCCGGTTGCCGGCATCACACTCGGATCGAAAAAGTCGATGTCTAGAGAGACTCCATAGCTGAGCTGTCGCTCTGAAAAGGTATTGACAATCTCAGAAAGAACCTGTGACAACCCTCTGCTCTTCACCTCTTCTATATAATAGATTCGCACATTGAGCTTTTCCAGTAGCTCTTTTTCTTCATCTTCATAGCAGCGAATGCCGACTAAAAAGAGATTCTCAGGCTTAATCTTAGGGTGTTCCGATAGGAGATGGGTGAGGTTTTTAGCTCCATGGCCTAGCAGAGCGGCAAGGGGCATTCCATGGATGTTCCCCGACGGTGTTGTCTCCGGCACATGCGCATCCATATGCGCATCCATCCATATTAACCCAAGCTCTTGTCCCTTTTGTCGCTGTGCCTCAGCAACTCCTGACCAGGTGCCAACACCGGAAGAGTGATCTCCTGTGATAATAAGAGAAAAGGGGGCCTGCATCGTATGAGAAAAAGTGATGCGGGCAATCTTTTCATTGAGGACCGGGATTTCTTCCCAGGCCACTTGGACATTCGGAGTAGGGCAGAGCATTTCTTTCCAATCGACCGGGAGAGATATCCTCTCCCGAATAACAATCGGTCCCTTCTCTGATCCCCTATGAGATCCTCCTAATCCTGAGGCTACTCCTAAACATGGAATCATAAAGCTTCCTTTCTATTACGATTTTGTTTCATCAAAAAATTCAGGATAACAAAGCTCCATTGTCGCATCAGGGCATGTCATCTTAATAAGCTTAAATACACGCTCACAAATGTCTACATTGTGTTCTTGTGTAGTTGTAGCGTGACCAATAGCTGTAAGAAGCATTGTCGTGGTCTCTTTCTTTAGCTGGTACTTGCTGTTATCTACATCTTCCTTTCCAAGCCATGCAAAAGGATCAAACTGGTCATCCTGTTTTACTCCATAGGTAAAATCGCCCTTCCTCAATTTGATTTCTTTTGTCTTGAATGA
>JAFEGS010000519.1 GCA_018239705.1 Verrucomicrobiota bacterium
AGAGGGATGGTGGACGTGGTTTTCCAATGGCGTGCGCAAACTCTTTGGCGGCGAGGATAGGCTTGATATACAGAAAAATTTTGAAAAAATTAATGAGCTATTTCAGCGCATCTCTCTTGGGGTAGATCAGGCAGATCCAGGGGAGCTCGAAGCAATTGCGGCAGAGCTGCACGTAGAAGAAAAAGAGCTTTGCCCCTTTTTACTGACGCTGGGAAAGCACCTAAGTCTTCTCCAAGATCGAGTGGCAGCTTCACTGGATGAAAAGCAAAAAGCGGGACAGCCTGTTGACCCAGCTCGATTTGCAGCTATTAACAAGATTAATATTAAGGGCACTACAAAGAATGTTGAAATTGCCTTTAAGGACTTTCGTGAACATCAAAGCCTGAACCTGAAGAAACGTGAGGTTCATGCCGTAGTAGACAAAGTGCTGTCCGGAGCAAAAGTTACTTTGGATAAGGGACAAAAAGAGGCAGCTGTTCAAGTACTTGCCTCTCTTCCAGATAGCGCCCTCAAGGCCATTAAAAACCCTGCCGACCTGCAAAAGATACTGCGCCGCGCGCTGCCAAGAATTTCAGAGCAAGATAAGCCCATCCTTCGATCAGTTCTCATAGCATTTGCTCCCCCACTACGAGAGGGAATATCTCCTCGTGTACAAGATGTGACAGGAACAAGAGATTTTGAAGGCACAAAAAGGCTTCTAGATGGCTATCTGGAGGAGTGCAATGCCATTTCTCGAACAGAGATTCAGCCACACGACTATAACGAGTATAGAAAATTTTACTTTGATACAAAAGCCTATCTGCCGGAGCTTATGGAGAGGGCAAAAGGGTGGAATCTCTCAAGTGCTGATCAAGAGTGGCTGCAGAATACAGTGGAGATGTATGAGTACTTTCTGGATGGGGTAGCAGTTCGACTCGGCGAGTGTGAGAAGAAGACATATGCCGAAAGCGTGAGCGTCGCAAATCTGCCATCAAAGCAGATCGTTTCTGTGCGGCTCGATGCGTTTGCCAGTGAAAAAGTCCCGCCGGAATCAAAGCCGAGAAATATCACTCCTTTACATCCTGAGCCTATCGCTGCAAATGAGCGTGCGACTCTTGAGGCCATTGCAGCAATCCCAGAGCTTGGTGATAACAACTTCCAGACAGAGGTAAAGAAGTGTCTTAAACTGTTAGCTGCAAGCAATACAAAGGCAGAGACCTACCTCT
>JAFEGS010000051.1 GCA_018239705.1 Verrucomicrobiota bacterium
TGGCAATCGAGGAATTCAATATCCTCAAAGAATATGCCCCCAATGACCCGTGGGTGCATACACAACTGGCAAGCAGCTATCGCGAGCTGAAAATGCCGGAAAAGGAGATTGAGGAGTATGAAACCTGCGTCAAGCTCTGCCCAAAAGACAGTGACAAGCTCTTTCACCTTGGAACTCTCTACTTCAAGCAAGGCCTCAACGCTAAGGGTCTAAAAGTGTATGAAAAGCTCAAAAACCTCGAGCCAAAGCAGGCAGAGACCCTCATCAGCTACTATGGGGAGCGCGCCTCGTGAAGATCATTGCCGGAGAGTTTCGTAGCCGTGTACTCAGCACTCCTCCTGGTGTCAAGACTAGGCCCACAATGTCACAAGTTCGAGCACGCGTCTTTAATATATGCCAAGAGAGCGTTGCAGATTGCCGCTTTCTTGACATCTGTGCAGGAAGTGGGAGCATGGGCCTTGAAGCCATCAGCCGCGGAGCCTCCTCTGCCACCTTTATAGAGCAGAGCCGTGATTCAGCGGAAGTGATCAGGCACAACATCCAGCTTCTTGGCGTAGCCGATAAAAGCCACCTTCTCTGCCAAGAGGCCTCTCTTGCCCTACAAGGGCTTATCAGCAAAAACAAATGCTTCGATATTTGCTACCTTGACCCTCCCTATGGGTCCCAAGTGGGAACTATTCTTTCCCTATTGGATACAAGCTCACTTCTTGTAGAAGGCGCCTACTTTTTTATGGAGAGAAACGCAAAAACGCCGCTTGATATTAGCAGCTTACAACACCTTCAGCTCAAGAGCTCAAGGCGTGTAGGCGATACGCTATTGTACTGTTTTAGAAGGCCTTTTTCGAAACAAGAAGGTCATCTTTAAACTGCTGTAGCAATCTTGGCTTGCCATCATCGTTGTACTTATTGAACTTGCCATGGCGACGGCCCTGGCTATACTCTGCCTCATAGACCAACACACCCTGCTGGTTCCACTGCTGGCAAAGCCCATCGAGGAGCCCCTCTTTATAGCTGTTCTTACTCGCTAGATTGCCATTTTCAAAATAGCTGACCTCTTCGCCATCCTGCAGGTCATCTTTATAGAGTACGCGTTTAAACAGTGTGCCATTCGGGTAGTAGTAGATTTTCGGGCCATTTTGTTTCGACCCTGAAAACTGGGCCGTCATCTCCACCATGCCCTCTTTGTTGTAGCAAGTAGCAAGCCCCTCTCGCTGCCCATTCTTATAGAAAACGCTTACTACTTTCGTACCGGCTTCGTTAAATTCACACACCTCGCCTTCAAGCACGCCACGCTGGTAGTTGGCCTCTTGCGCCTTCCTCTTGCCAAAAACGTCGTGCGGCGGGTAGAAAACCACATACTGGCCGTGAGGGAGGTTATCCTTGTAGGACTGCTTAATCTCTGTGCCATCAGAAAAGCGCTGTACAAGCACTCCATCCAGATTACCCTGTAGGTAGGTGGCTTCAAAAATCAGCTCTCCGGCATTTGAATAGAAGGACTTCTTTCCATCCAAGAGGCCATTTTTATAGTTGGAAACTGCCTGCAGTGTGCCATCGGGGAAAAAGCGCTCTTGACGACCCTCAAGCACCCCATCTTTAAAGCGCGTAGAGGAGAAGAGTTTTTGCTTGGAACCCTTTTTCTGTGTATCGAGCGGGTAATACTCCTTCGCCTCATTGATAGGACGGCCCTTCGAGTAGTGCGACTGGCAGTGAGGAAGTCCATCTTCAAACCAGCTACAGTACTCACCATCCAGGAGCCCTGCATCGTATCGAGCACGAAGCTGAAGCGCTCCACTGGCATAGTACTTCTCTTCAGTTCCCTCTTTCTGGCCAGCAGAATAAGTAGCTTTTGTTTTTAATTTACCATTTGGATACCACGCTTTAGCTACCCCAACAGGCACTCCTGACTGCCACTCTTCTTCCACGATAAGGAGTCCATTTGGTGTGTATTCACAGTACTTGCCGTGAGGAATGCCCTCTTTAAATTCCTGATATACTGCGCGGCTTCCATTTTCGTGCCAGCTAGTCTCTACATCCTGGCACTGGCCCTTTTTGTAGCTAGCCTTGAATTTACCCTTTCCATTTGGATACCACTCGCGACACTCCCCATCTCTTTCATCACCACTGTAGGAGAACTGAAGCGATCGATCTCCCGACTCATGCCACTCTTCATAGGGCCCTTCTCGCTTGCCTTTTTGGAAGACCCCTCTCAGTAAGAGTTTTCCGGTAGGGTAGTAGGCCTTCTGCTCACCATGAAACTCCCCTTGAGAAAAGGAGAGATGTGACTTCAGCTGCTTATTGGGGTACCATTCTTTGTATGAACCATCTAAAAGACCATTGCTCTGGCTATATTCAAGCACCAGCTGTGCTTTGTCATTATATTCACAAATGGGAGAGATAAGATCTCCCTCTTCTGAATAGACAGCATTGTAGGCAAGAGATCCGTTCGGATGGTTTCGATAGTGTCTTCCGACAGCTGTTCCGGCGTGATATTCGCCACATCCAAGAAGCACACCTTCCGGCCCCCAGAAGGACTCTTTACCCTCTTTTTTTCCCTCAACGTACAAAACCTTATACTTTTCCTTGCCGCTTGGAAAATAGATAGTCGTAGTACCTGATTGCACACCAAGCTGATAATTTGAGACCTCTTCGATCGACTGGTCTGCAAAGAACCGCACTTTGGCAGGCTTGTCTTGGCTATTGTGCAGCACCCCTTGGAAGTAGTACTTACTCTCCTGCAGTGAGCCAGCATCATTCCATGCGTAGGCGCGCCCATGGAGTAAGCCTCGCACATAGGTAGCCTGTGACTCTTTTTTGCCGTTTGGATAGTAGCTACAGAACTCTCCATGCAAAAGCCCATCCGAGTAGTTTGCCTCTTCTCTCAGCTCTCCCTCTTCATAGAAGACCTTATAGAGCCCTTGCAGCCTACCATCACGGTAGCCTTCCTGCCTTGCAAGCTTATGGTTAGGAAAGAAAACGAGGCAGTCGCCCGTCTTTTTCCCCTCCAGATAGCAGAGACTTGCCTGCAGATTCCCATCTTCAAAGTAAGAAATGGTGCATCCATGGGGAATTAACTGGTCTTGACGTGACAGGAGAGGTCGATCGAGTAAATCGGTTTCCGTTTTTATATGACCATCCGGATAGTACTCAAGAAGCTTTTTTGGTATCTCTACACCATTCTTTCGATCAAAGAGCACAACTTCATTGACACTACCTTCAGGGTAGCTTCCTCTCACAAAAGAGCGCCATTGGGGCTGCATAGGCACTAAAGCTACATTTCCTGACAATGGAGTGAGTAGCAAAAGAAAAAAAAGAAGAATCATGTATCACCTGTTGGCAGATAGAGGGGAAGAGACTTATCTATAGTTTTTGGAAGTTTTCGAGCCAAGATAAAGGTAAGAAGAAGCGAGACGCCCATACAGGCAAGTGCCTGGGCCGGTCCATCTTCTCCAAAACTACTCGCCAGCACACCGCCTAAGCCCAGTCCTATACTTTCCGATATAAGCCAGACAAATCCCATTAAAAAGGCGCTTACCATCCCTCGATTTTTTGGTACCAGCTGGTTTCCTAAAGACCAGACGAGAGGGGAGACACTGTTGAGAGAGCCGCCTAGTGCAAATAAAAGAGGAAAGAGTACTGCAGGATGCCATATGCCTGACGCAAGCAGTACATAGAGAAAAATCGTCGTGCCGAGTGAAAGGGTAGCTATCACCCCTCTCACAGAGTTTCGATCAGCTAGATATCCTATAATTGGGGGGCAAATAGCTGCTCCCGCCATTAAAAAGAGATGACCTCCCCCATACACTATCCAAGATGGGTAGCCTCGAGTCAGAAGAAAGTCCGGGAGCAGAAAGGCTAAGGTCCAGATCACAATTTGATTGCCCACCATGATGAAGTAGAGCAGGCGTAGTATCTTAATTTTCAAGAACTGCAAGAAGAGAGCAAACGGAAAGAGCCCATGATGCTCACTGTTTTCCTCACGCTTTGGCTGTACGTGTAAGAAGAGATAGACAAACAGCACGAGTACAAGTGATGGCACTGCAAGAATAGCCGTAGAGCCATCAAATGCTGTATAGATCCAGCTAAAAAGCATCTGGCTTACGCCAATGCCAAGCATCCCGGCAGCTGTAAAAAAGCCCATGATGCTCCCTCCACGTTCGGAGCTAATCTGACCGAGAATGCTGGAGGCTGTTGGGTGAAAGGCTGCAGAGCCTATACAGGTCGCTAAGAACAGGAAGAAAAAGGCCGTGTAGCTACTGCAGTGGCCAAAAATGGCACTGCTGGTGGTAAGAGCGACTCCTACCATCAGGAGATATTTATGATATCCGCGATCGCCAAGCGATCCAAAAAGGCCTTGTAAGGCCTCTCCAATCAACACACAAGAAGCAGCCAGCAGCCCGGCACTTGCCAGGTCAAGCCCAGCTAATGTCTTGAATACAGGCCAAATGCCTATCATAAAATCGACACAAAAATGGCCCAAGCAGGCAACAACTAAGAGAAGTAGTGATGACGATGGACCTTTAGAGCTTTTTTCTAACATATGTTTATTAAACAGCAAAAAGTGTAAAATAGTTCAGGTACATTATAAATAAAAAAACATTTTTTGAGTATAAATTATGAACATGTTCACCACCATAGCTCGTATGCGCCCACGAGGCGAGAGGGGCAAGATGCCTTTTCTCTCGGCGAGGACAATAGCTTGCACACTCTGGCCGAGCCGAGAGAAAAGGCAGATGGCCCCTCGCAGCCCGTCGGCGCGTGCGAGATAGGGAGGTGAGCATGTACAGTCGAAAAGCAGCATTTTTTGCCCTTCTCAATTGGCATGAAAAGGGTATCTTTTTGTGGGACTCTCTTGAGCGCTGGAAAGAGAGGGAAAATCCTAAAAAGAGCGATCTCGATTTTGCCTATGAGCTCGCCTGTGGCTCCATGCGCATGCAGCGCACTCTTGATCATATTGTGAACATGGTATGCAAGAAAAAACCTGCAAAGCTAAAAGAGCGCATCATACTGAGGCTTACGCTCTACCAGTGCTACTTTCTACCCAATATCCCTCTCTATGCAGTTGCAAATAGCTCCGTACAGCTTGCAAAAGAGCAGTGCCACTCTTCATTTGCCTCCTTTCTCAATGCGCTTGTTCGTAAATTTCAAAAAAGGCCGCTTGAGACAGATGATCTTGGGATTGTTCATTCCTTCCCAGACCTCTTTGTCAAGCTCCTACTTGAGCAGTATGGCCGTGAAAAGACTATTTCTATTCTGGAATCGAGCAATAGACCGGCTCCCCTCATGGGATGCCTCTATGGACCGGATTTCCAGCCATCAGATGGCTTGAACGTGCACCTCTTGGATGAGCCCCATCCTCACTTTTATATACAAAATAAAACGCAGCCAAAACTCTTTTCTAAACTTGCGAGTGGCCTTCATACTACACCAAAGCGCATTTTAGATATGTGTGCAGCCCCCGGCGGAAAAGCGCTTATGCTCCACCACACCTACTCAGGTGCACAGCTTGTCGTCAATGACTACGCCGCACATAAAATCGAGCGGCTCACAGAAAACCTCCAACGCTTTTCTTGCAAGCCTCTGATTCTCTGTCAAAAAGGGGAAGAGCTACAGTCAGACCAGCCATTTGACCTCATCCTCGTTGATGCCCCGTGCAGCAATAGCGGTGTGCTTTACAAATGTCCTGAAGCGCGCTGGAGGATTACCGAAGAGGCCCTTTCGCTCCTCGCTGATACGCAGCGAGCACTCATAGCAAATGCAGTGAGGCTTCTTGCACCGAATGGGAAAATTTGGTTTATGACCTGTAGTATCCTCGCTCAAGAAAATGAGCGGCAGATTGAGGCACTTTGTAAAGAATTTCATTTGCAAATCGATGGCTCTACATATCTTCAACTTCCAGATACTGAAGGATATGAGGGTGGGTTTGCCTGCCAACTTTCCCTCCAACCTGGAAAATAATCATATTTTTAATTGACAAAAACCAAATCAACTGTCAAAGAGGGGGTTAGTACCAATAATTTTTTAAGAGAAAGGCTACTATGCATACCCTCACTAATGGCATCCAGCATACTACAGGTAAGAGTGAAGCAAGGGGGTGGCCTGCCGCCTCATCGCCTGTTGATATGTCGAAAGTCTGTTGTATGATATTAGGTGGCGGGCAAGGCACGAGGCTTTTTCCCCTCACACAGAGACATTGCAAACCGGCTATTCTCTTTGGTGGGCGGTTTCGCCTGGTAGATGTACCGCTCTCAAATGCTATCCATTCACAAATTCATAAAAATTATATTATCACGCAGTTTCTCTCTGCCTCACTGCATCAGCATATTTTTCAAACCTATCGAAAGGAATCCTACTCGTCAGGCTTTATCGAAATACTGGGCGCCGAGCAAAAGCCGAAGAAAACTGACTGGTTCAAGGGCACTGCCGATGCAGTTCGTCAAAACCTTGAGTATCTCATCGAAACACCGGCAGAATATTTTCTCATTCTCTCCGGCGATCAGCTCTACCACATCAACTTTCAAAAGATGATGCAGTGTGCCCTGCAGAAAAATGTTGATGTCCTTGTTGCCACGCTCGCCGTAAATCAAAAAGATGCCAAGCGCATGGGCATTATGAAGGTGAATGAAGACCACCACATCATCGATTTTCATGAAAAACCGGATGCAGACGCTGCTCTAGAACGGCTCAAAACACCCTCTTCTGTACTTGACAAGATGGGGCTTCCAACAGAGACAGATGCCTGCTTTTTGGGATCTATGGGGATTTATCTCTT
>JAFEGS010000520.1 GCA_018239705.1 Verrucomicrobiota bacterium
ATAACCCCATCACCATGCCAAAAGACATCCTTGCGCTATACCTAGAGACCTTGAAGCAGGCTATTCCTATCGACTTTAAAGACCGTGCACTTTCAGATGAGCAAATAGAGACGCTTGGAAAAAATGCCCTGAAAGCTATCTTCGATGATCATCTTGATCAGTTACATGGGGTCTAATAGTTCATCAAAGGCTATAAGTTTGCTGAAAAAATTTTCTTTTATGAGCTGTTTTGATATTTCACCCATGTAGATCAGCACAGGTCTTAGAGAAATCGTCTTTGGGATTTTGAGCTGTTCGATCTTCTGTATGATTTCGGGAACTATTTCAACGCCTATCTTTTTACCAAATTTTATTTCACACAGGTAGGTCGTATAGGTTGTCTGGATCAGCAAGTCAACCTGACAACCCCTTTTCGCTTTTGTCGGCTTTTGAAAGTAGGGTGAGGCACTTTGTAGAGATTCTGGAGAAATACCCAGCTTTTCTACGATCCGTGGCAAGTTGTTCAAAACCAAATTTTCAAACTGTAAGCCTATAATACTAAACCAGTCGGGAAGATTTTCTATATCCACCTCCTGGTACAGCCTCTTCTCAATCAGTTCTTTTTTTGGCTCGATATACTTTAGATAGAATCGCAAGTAATTATCTCTTAGGCGGTACTTGCTCTGCTTTTCTACGCGCTTCTTGGCGTGCCATACATAATCGCGCACTAAAAATCCACATTCTTTCAACACTGTTAATTTGTGACTAAGATGCCCTGACAAGTCAATGTCTAGTGCTGTAGCAATTTCTTCTGCACTCCGAGGCTGATGAAGTAGCGTGCGGATAATCGACTGGTACTCTACAGCATTTTTGCCGAAAAGATCGGAGAAAATCTTGTCAAATTCATCTACCAAAAGCCCTCCGGCAGAAAAAGCCAGCTGTTTGATATTCTTCTCCGCATCCACTAAAGGGTCGATCTCTTCCAGATACCGCGGTATGCCTCCTGTAACGCAGAGGATTTTAAACTTTTCATATGCAGAAATATAGGGAGCGTTAGACCAAAAACGGTTTGCTTGATCGATTGGCAGCTCATCTAAGTTGATGGTCAACGATACTCTACCGACAAACCCCTTGCTTTGCAAAATATTTTCTTTAATCCAAGATGATACAGAACCACAGAGGATGAGCTTCAGCTGTGGATTTTTTTTCAATTGGGTATCCCACA
>JAFEGS010000521.1 GCA_018239705.1 Verrucomicrobiota bacterium
GGGCAGATGGTGTCCGCTTTTCTATTCTGCAGCAGAACTGTAATACCTTTGTAGTACATGTGGCCTCTCTTGCGGGAATCGAGATTGATACACGCATGACAGCTCCAGAGCTACTCAAGAAGGCCTTGCCTGATATGAAGAGAATCCCTGCAGTTGGTACTGTCCTCGAAGCGATTTCAAGTGTCGTAGAGCCTATTTTCCAGCTCCTTGATAGCGTCGCACCGGTAGTTTTGAAGCAGGCCATCTCTGCAATTGGCGATGCCCTCCTGTTTATCCCTCAGAAGATAGCGACACTGTTTCTCAATAGTATTCTTGTGTGCAATGGTGCTGCAGTGGAGGCAGAGCCGGTGAGAAATAAAGGGTTGAATGACGAGAGATTCCCCGACTTTCCGGTTCTTATCGGCTCTATAAAAGATTTCTTTACAGAGGGAAAGTCAGACATGCACCACACATGGAAGCTTGTAGAGTGGCAGCAAAAGCAGTCCTCAACTACAACCTATCGCTATGAAGATGTCCCTCAAATACATATTTTGCCATGACGCACGTTTTATCGATCCAAAAGTTAAAGAAGGTCTATCAGGGCAAACCTCCCGTCACGGCTGTGGATGGCATTTCCTTCGAGCTGCATAAGGGGGAGATCTTAGGGCTTTTAGGGCCCAATGGATCGGGCAAAACGACCACCATTCAGATGCTTATGGGCACCTTGTCGAGCACTTCCGGCGCCATCTACTATTTTGGGAAAGACTTTGCTACGCATCGCTCAGAAGTGCTTCAAAAGGTCTCTTTTGCCAGCACCTATACCAGTTTGCCTTGGTTATTGACCGTAGCACAAAATCTAGAGGTCTTTGGCTATCTCTACGGCCTTACTCGAAAAGAGAGCTACAAAAAATTTGAGCCTCTTCTAGAGCGCTTTGGCATCTTGAATAAAATGAAGCATCGCGTCTCGACACTATCTGCAGGGCAGGTGACGCGCCTTATGCTGGTGAAGGCCTTTTTTACGAGCCCGAAAGTTGTGCTCTTAGATGAGCCTACAGCCTCTTTAGACCCCGATATTGCGCACGATGTCTGCTGCTTCTTGCTCGAGCAGCGAAATAAGGAGGGAACCTCGATTCTCTTCACCTCGCATAAGATGACGGAAGCGATGGAGATTTGCGATCGCACCATCTTCTTGAAAGAGGGCAAAATCATAGCCGCAGACCTTCCT
>JAFEGS010000522.1 GCA_018239705.1 Verrucomicrobiota bacterium
CAGAGCGTATAATCGACATTCTTCTCTATACACTTCCCTTCATTAAATGCATTCTACCGGAGCACCTCCTCGATTTTCGTTTCTTGATTCGAGAACTAGCCTTTAAAAATATCTGTTCGATTAATGGTCAAAAAATTATTATTAGCTTCTCCAATAATTCTGGGCCCGATTTCGATATTACCTTTTCAAAAACCAAAATGGCCCAGCCTTTTGCCTTTTGTAATGGGCTATACATTTCCATCCCAATCGATTTCAGCTTACAAAGAACGATTGTCCCTTACGTAGCAAAGGATGTAAACCCCGCACAGTGCATTGCAGATCAGTTTATTGGGATATTAAATGGTCCTGGGCTATACAATCCAGAAAGTAGAGCCTCCTGGATCCTCTCCAAATGGACTAAAGGCAAATGGCTCTTTTCTACCCCTTGGCAAGAAGCTATCGTACAGACGGAAAGCCCCGTCTCCTTTGATTCTGCAGCTGAAAACCTATTTATAAAGATGGTAGAAAGCCTGAACCGCTTCTTACTCATGCGAAAACTGGGCCATCTGGAGCAGTCTTCACACTACATCCAGTCTTTCTCTAAAGAGCTTCAAAAGCATGTAGTCTATGAAAAAGAGCTCACCTATCAGCTCCTGCACGCCCTTTTTACTCACTTTTCAGACCCACTCAAGGCTCTCTACTATCTCTACCTCATCTCTCTCTACACGATGCCTCTTGAAAAGGCCTGCCCATTGTCGTTAGGGACATCTCGACATGGCTCATTTGATTGCTTTTCTCTGAAAATTGGCTTCAGGAATATCACCAGCACGCTCTATTTCTCTGCCCCTTTTGACGGACAGATCGACCCACTTACACAAGACGAGCGTACAACTGTTCAGGGATGGCTCTCCTACTTTGTACAGGGCGGAACCCTCTTGCAGGATCAAACCCTCTTTGACCCCTTTCTGAAGTGCCTCGTTCCATTAGACTCATTTTTGGAATTTTCTCTTGCATCCGAAGAGGCTCTCTTCAGCAAAGAGAGCCCCTCTTTCGAGCTCTTTTTCTCAATGCAGCCTTTGACTCACATTTTGCACGCCCCTCTCTTTGCCATTACCAGAATCAACGCACAGTTTGGCTTGAGAGGGAAAATTGGATTTGATCTCACTGAACGTGCCATACAAAATGGAGATACCTCACTTACTATAGCGTGGGCCTTTATTCAAGA
>JAFEGS010000523.1 GCA_018239705.1 Verrucomicrobiota bacterium
TTTTCGTCGTTTTCGTCTTTTGTGTCGTTTGTCGTTTTGGTCGTTTGTCGTTTTGGTCGTTTGTCGTTAAGGTCGTTTTTTAAGTACATCATCACTCTCTGTTGTCTAATAACTAAAAAAGTATTACCCGTTTTAATTGTAGTAAATTAAAAAATTTGTTACGTTAAAAATAAGTGTATGATGGGATCGAGCCTAGGCAATGTGAGGGGTGGAGATGCAATTTCAAGAAAATCTATTAGGCGGGGCAGGGAGCAGGTGGGGTAATCTCTACATACAGGGGCAGATCAATACCGCCGGACAGACCATTGGCGGCCGGCTTGCCAATGCGAAAACAGCTGCTTTGCAACGGGGTAGAGACCTCTCCAGTGGCGTCAGAAAGGAGGTGGGTTCTCTTCAAGCATTATTTCCTACCTCAATTACGAACCGTTTACGCAGTACTGGGACTGTTATTAGGAACCATGTAGTTAAAGAATTTTCGGATGCCTTTAAAGCTACAAAGAGCCATTTCACGACAGTAAAGGAAAGACTGCCCGAGGGTCAAAAAGAGCTCCATGTACCAACGTCTCTTCGTGGTTCTCCTTCCGCTTCATCCATAGAAAATTCAAAGAGAGCATTTAATGCATGTGTGGAAGAGGGGTTCTTCAATGAACTTACCAGTTTTAAAGAGATAAACAAACCAAAGGGTTGGGCTAGCCAAGCAAGAGATATGTATGAGCAGTGTCAAGCTGAACGGCCCAGTACTGTCGAGAACAGTCAAGACGAACATTTTCAGTCAAAATTAGCTAAATTACAGGAACATCTCAGTAAACTCAGTCCTGAAGATAGAGCGAAGTTCCTTTCCCTTAGTCCTGAAGAAGTACTCGCCATTCAAATGTACACTGCAGAAAAGGACTACCGTTTGATAAATGGCATGCTTAATGGAGAAAAAAGGAACCTAGAAACGTGGGTGAATGAGCAGGGTGGTAATATAAAAGATCTTGATATAGAAAAGTTACATAAAGCATTTAATAATATTAACGATTTGATATATGCAGCAGTTGATAAATTACCGCAATGTAAAGAGAAGGTGGTATATAGATCAGGGCGTTCTGACAAGAAAGATTTGACATATAAAAAGTAAAATTCATAATTGGCACCTTTCATAACTGCGAGGAGCCGACGATGCCTAAAAGAAAAACTACTGATAAACATTTTACTGACCTGC
>JAFEGS010000524.1 GCA_018239705.1 Verrucomicrobiota bacterium
GACAATATGCGCAAGGCTTGTGCGCTTCTTGGCGATCCCCAAAAGGATATAAAAGCTATTCATGTGGCAGGGACCAATGGCAAGGGCTCTGTCACTCACAAAATTGCAGCATCTCTACAGAATGAGGGGTATCGAGTGGGGCTCTATACGTCGCCCCATATCTCCTGCTATCGGGAGCGAATTCGCATCAATGGAGAGAAGATTACAGAGACGGAGGTGGTAGCACTTCTAGAAAAGATCTTATCTCTTGGGATTGCGTTGACCTTTTTTGAGTGTACCACGCTTGCCGCATTTGCCTATTTTGCGGCCGCAAAGGTGGATGTGGCTGTACTGGAAGTAGGGATTGGTGGCCGCCTCGATGCTACCAATGTCTGTAGCTCCATACTTACTGTGATTACATCGGTCAGCCTTGACCATACAGACCTTCTTGGACATACCGTAGAGGAGATTGCTCGCGAAAAAGCTGGGATTTTGAAGCCCAATATTCCTCTTGTGATCGGACCGTACGTACCGCGCGAGCCTGTAGAGCGTAGAGCGTTAGAGCTCAACGTGCCCATCTCTTATGTTGATGAAATTTTTGAAAGCTATGAAGATGAAAACGTTTGTGTCGCCAAAAAGGCTTTGAAAGTACTTGCGGACACTTTTCCACTCAAACAGCAGTCGATTGTTGAGGGCTTAAAAGAGCTGCCTGCCTGTCGCTTTCAGGTACTTGACAAAGACGTAATCTTTGATGTGGCCCATAATGTCGATGGGGTGAGGCGGCTTCTGCAGCGATTAAAAATATATTTACAAGGCAAGCCCTTCGGTGTGGTATGTGGCTTTTCTCGGGATAAAGAGGTAAAAGAGTGCCTACAACTACTTATGGAGCAGGCTCAAGCACTCTTTTTTGTCCAGGCTGAATCACATCGAGCTGTGCCTGTAGATGAGCTTAGAGAGATTGCTAAAGAGATCGATCCGACCTATACGGAGATTTATGAGGGGCTGCAAAAGGCGCAAGAGAGTGGTACTGCTTTGGTTGTCTGTGGTACATTCTATATCATGGAAGAGTGCTATAAATTTTTTGACAAAAAACAGCAAATAAAATAGTGTAACGAATGGAGTAACAACAGATGAGAATTGCTATAAGCTCAGATGAATATTTCCCAATCATCGATGAGTTACTTACAGAGGTAAAACAGCGGGGCCATGAGCTCTCCTACTTT
>JAFEGS010000525.1 GCA_018239705.1 Verrucomicrobiota bacterium
TGCCAATGGTTAAAGCCCATAGAAGTACAGCAAGCAACCGCAACGCCGTCGATGGCTTCGAGTCGATGCTTGCCGATATCAACCCCTACGGCAGCCCCAACTCCATTATACCGGATAATGGCTACATCTATGAAAGAAAATACTTTGAAGAGAGAACCATCCCTGCATGGGTAGGCTACCTCCTTCTCGGCGATCAGAAAAACGATCCTACGCTCTATGAAAAGGCGCTTGAAGAGTACCTCTACTGTATCAACGCTCCCGGATACACTCCTCAGGAAAAACTTGATACAGCCAATATTTTACAGAAAAAACTTGATAGAGTTGATACTCTAGAGGTATCCCAAGAGCACATGAGCACAAGAGATTTTCTTTACCAGGAGGCGCACCTGCACAAAGAACTGCCCGAACATAAGATTGCTCAAGACATCTACTGGGCCGGCCACAGCCTTGGTGGGGGTCTCTCGCAATTTGGCATCTACTACCATGGCACACGGCGAAATCGCATTCCACTGCAGGGCTGCACCTTCTACTGCTATTCCAGTAGAGCCCCCGCCATTGACACGTCTGCCGACGAGGCCTTTATGACCTTTGGGCGCAAACACAAACAGCTTATTACAGAGCTGAACGGACAGAGATGGAAGGTAAAACATGACTTTGAATATGGTGATTTTGTCCCAGAAGGTGGTAACAGCCACTTGGGTACAACCGGCTATGTTGAAGAATTAGACGCCGACTGGCTTGACGAAGAAATTACCATCTTTAAGCCGAGCGAAACAGCGCAAGATCCAGATATCACCACCCACTGCACCCATGGCAGAAGGACAGGAAAGGCACTTGAAGGACGCGATTTTACGGTGAAAAAGATGTCTGTACAGGAGCTTTCAGACTTTGACCATTCATGGTGGATGACAGCAGATCTCATTGAGACCTTCGGCTACCGAATCTTGCGATCAAGTAAGATTGCAGAGTATGTGAGAGAAATCTTTGCACAGATCACCTACCCCTTCTGGCATATTATAGTGCAGGTCTACAACTACATCTGGCCTCCATTTGGTCAGCGCGATAATAAGAACAACTGGAACCTGAATTATGTTCCACCAACATAATGATGGGACAGTACTCTTTTTTGGGCTGGAAATAGAGGCTCCCTGGCCCCAAAGCCTTCCTCCGGGAAGGCAGATCTTGCAGGAACATCGACATG
>JAFEGS010000526.1 GCA_018239705.1 Verrucomicrobiota bacterium
ATGAGCTGCTTGTTGACTGGGCAGATGCGTTTGAGAAAGCAAATAGCGTTATCACTTCAAGGATGGATGATACCGGGAAGGCTACTCTATTCCGAGCTATCCGCTTCATTAATAAAGAGAATAGACCGGTTATCATTGAGCTCTCGATCCCTCTTTTTACTGAAAAGATGGGCGCGACCGGTAGAGCAGATATTCTGAAAGCTCAATACGAGTGCGTATTTGACTCCTCAGAGGCCTCTCCTGTCATTACTGAGAAGATGACCGGTGAGAGTAGAGCGGTCATCATACGAACGTTCCACAAAATTGCAAAAGATGATCGCCAAGATGTACGAGAGGAGGCGATTCCTTTCCTCACTCAAGAGATGGATGGACCTCGAGTAGCTGCTATTTCGGAAGCTATCCATGCGACTGGTGAGGAGAGACAAGAGGTCCTTGCGGCCTCAAGGCTTCTTCTCGGTAAAAAGCTGCATCAGATTGATGGGTATGAAATAGCGACCACTATAAGGGGTGTACTTGAGGTGAAAAATCAATGGGTGAGACGAGAAAGTATTGCCCTTGCAGAAAGCTTCTATTCAGCATGTAATGCAACCACTCACGAAAAGCTTGCCATTTTCAAAGCTGTAACAAAGATCAATGGGGATAAAACTTCAATAACTGCCAATACGAACAGGCTTGTAGTTCCTGGGATGAATGGAGCGGGCATTATAAAGCTCTTAGCGGCAGTTGATAAGTGTGGAGCGCAGGCACAGTTGGTAACTGACTGGGTGATCTCCTTCTTGAATGAAGGAATGAGAAGCGTGTGCGACAGAGAAACTATCGTAAACACTGTCCGAGATATTGTTCTGCAGTATTTCAACTGGAAGCAGATTTTTGAAATTGCACAGTCCAAAATGAGCGACACAATGGGATCCTCTGATATAGCGAAGATCTTGAAAGAAGAAGCCGCTAAGATTGGTTGCTACTACCTCAAGGATAACGTAGAGAGCATCGTCGACGGGATGGAAAAAATAGCTATTTAATTCCCGGGGAGAGATACTATCATAGCCCAGGTCGAGCGAGCGTCGTGAGACCTGGGTAACGATGGGTACACAAGGGATTTACTTCTGTTGGGAAGAATTCCTGTTTTTACGCTCAATCCCTCTCTCAAGAGAGTCTCTTTCCATGATCGTAGGAAATCCTCCTTGAATTAATGGATCAATT
>JAFEGS010000527.1 GCA_018239705.1 Verrucomicrobiota bacterium
TTTTTGCGCCAGTGCTGCCTGCGTCATATGGCGACTGGCCCGAAGCTGGGACGTGCGAATTTTTGCTGTGGTCATGGCTTTACTCCTTACCTTGCTCTATCCTGTATTGTACCACGTTAGTTGGACATTAGTCAAGCATGGTTAACATTTCTTGCATAGATTACTAACGCAGTATATACTCGCACCCTTTTCACCATTAAAAAGATGCAAAATATGAGCTATTTACCTTCAATATACGCAGACTATCCTCTCATCGATGCAGGGTTGGACTTCAACTTAAGTGATGCTGCAGCGCGGGAGGCGCTCAATGCTGCACGAGCTCGGTCACCGCTGACAGCTTTTGCCCATCGGGTGTCTAGCCTCATGTACATAGCATCGGGCATCTGCAATTTAGAGCATCACTTCCATCGCTCTGACCCCGCAAGCCAAAGCTGGCAGGAAATAAGGCGTGTAGTAATGATCCCTGCTGCTCTTTTCGAAACTATCTCTGCTTTGCGCCAAGGCAAGAAGCTACTGGCATTTCAGTACTTTGCTACTACGATTGTTCCAGGGGCACTCACGTTAAGCCATCTTCTCCATAAGGCATACCTGCTTTCCGGCAATACGTCACTATCTGTTCATCGTACCGGAGACACCATGTCGACCTACGCGATGCCAAGAGGTCTGTATGACCCCTCGGCTAACCATACCGGCTTTTTGTAAGATCAAGCTTTGGACGCGCGCACGCCGAGATCATGGCGCTCGGCGTCACTCAGCGCTGCTCTGAATTGGTTTTTCTCTGCAGCAGTAGCGCGTCTAAAGCTTGCCTGCAGGCTCCACTTTACCTCATTTCTTAACGACTCAAGAAGCGTGTGCCCAAACATACTGTTTATAGCAGACGCTCGGGATTTAAACTGGCGGCTGTGCGTAGCAAAGTAGAGCTTTGCCTGTTCAGTAAGCGGCAGTCCTGAGATTTGCTCCAAGCTGCCTTTGAGGGGAAGCCGCGTGATTTTTTGCTCGCGCTGTCCATTTCTTGGCTTTGCGCTATACTGTGAAATAACCTCGTTCACGAGCCCAAAAAGTATGGCTTGCACCGCCTTCTTTTCCAATACAGTCTGGCGAGTGACTACTAGCTTGGCAGCGCCTTGCTTGTCTTGCACGACAGGCTCTACTACTTCTTCCAGAATCTGCATCGGTTCATACTCGACGAAGACATCAT
>JAFEGS010000528.1 GCA_018239705.1 Verrucomicrobiota bacterium
GTAAACTGCCGCTTGGCAAGATGCCTTGATGCCTGTTTTAATTTCTCGATGTACACCGCATAGTCATCTGGTGTCTGCGCGCTGTCGAAAAACTCTAACGTCTGCCTGTAGCCGATGGCTTGAGAGACGGTGCGAAAGTTTCGAACACCGGCTCTGTCTAGTCGCAAAACCTCATCGAGAAGCCCTTGAGCTAGCATTTCCTCGCATCTCTTTTCAAGCCGTTGATAGAGAAGCTCTCTTGGCATAAATATAAACCAGCAGCGGCAGTCAAAAAAGGGAACTGCCTCGCGATCTTTCCAGGCAAAATCGCTCACCTTTTTACCTGAAATTTCGATGATTTCGAGAGCACGCAAAATCTTGTGCTTGTCATTTTTGCAGATAGAGGCCCCGTAGATAGGATCTAAGAGCATAAGCTTGTCGTAGAGCAGCTCAATTCCAAAACGCTCCTCTTCTATACGCAGCTGCTCGCGGATCAAGCTGTCTGAGCCCGGTCCTGCGGGAGGGCCATAGAGAAAGGCATGGATATAAAACCCTGTACCGCCAACAACGATCGGTATTTTTCCCCTGGATAGAATGTCCTGGCAAGCAAGCGTTGCCTCTTGATGAAAATCTTTTACATTGAAGGGCTCAGAGATGTCTCTGATATCGATGAGGTGGTGAGGAATGCGCTCTCGCTCCTCTTTGGTGGCTTTTGCGGTGCCAATATCGAGGCCGCGATAGACCTGCATAGAGTCTGCAGAGATGATTTCTCCCCCAATTCTTTCTGCAAGGCGCAAAGAGAGTGCCGTTTTTCCAACTCCTGTAGGCCCTGCAATGACAATTACCCTTTTGGAGCCGTGGCGCAAATAGGCAGTAAACTGCTCCTGCACACTTATGGCAACCTTCTCATAGACGGTCTCTAAGTCTGTATCCTGACAATATGACTGTTCTTTGCAGTGCCCCACGCGCTTCCTATCAAGTAAATTACCTTATACATCCCAATTCTATCTTGAACGAGAAAAAAACTCGAGATTTTATCCCTATTTGCTGTATAGAGTTGTGGGTTTTACATAGGAGACATACTAATGTCATTAGATAATCTTCTCGCATTAAGCGAAATCGCAGTTAATGAATACTTTGAGAACAAAGAGTCGGGAGAGCAGCTACGCCTTGTTATTGAAATGGACCAAGAGCTCGAAGCCCCATACTTGAGCT
>JAFEGS010000529.1 GCA_018239705.1 Verrucomicrobiota bacterium
TGTTTGGCAAGTGCCGCCGTTTTAGGTGTACAAGGAGTCTCTTTTGCAGCTGAAGCGCCACCCGCAAAGGGAATGTGCATGGGGCAGCAATCAAACATGCCAATGACGAAAGAGGAACAAGATTTCTGTAATAAGCTTTCTGCAGGAGCTAAGAAAAATTTTGAGTGTATGGGTCATAATGGCCGCATAATGGCAATGAGAATGACGGGAAGCGAGTATATGGGCAAAAAGATGACTCCTGACGAAGCGGTAGCTAATGCCTGTGAAAAGTGCAAGGAGCGTCGAAAAGAAATGGGTATGGGTGCTGAAATTTAAATCTTTTTAGAACCTGTGCTAAAACCTAAAATCTCTACAGACCGGTCTTGGAGTGCGGTGGCAAGCTACCGCACTGTTTTCGTACGGCTCTTAAGGCTGATGGTAAGGAATTTTTATGACTAGATCACCCACTGTTACCTATGCATTGATTGCAATAAACCTTCTGGTCTACGTGCTTTGTGTGATTAATCCGACTATTTTGTTTGAGGGCGAACTTAATCCCTCTGCTGTTTTTCAGGGGGCTATCTGGCAGCTTTTTACAGCTATGTTTTTGCATTATAGTGTCTCGCATATTGGCTTGAATATGCTTTCGTTGTTTTTTATAGGCCCTTTCACTGAAGCTGTATATGGATCAGGGAGGTATCTTGTCCTATACCTTTTTTCAGGTATCATCGGCAATATCACTTCATTATTCTTTTTGCCGGCCTATCAGGCAGCAGGGGCTTCTACGGCAATCTTTGGCGTCTTTGGTGCTTTGGGCATATTCCTGGTTTTGCAGTACCGGAAGTTCGGTTCTGCTGTCAAGCCAATGCTCATGCAATGGGTCTTCTGGCTTGTTCTCAACTTGGTGTATGGGTTTAATGTGAGCGGAATTGATGTTGCAGGTCACATAGGAGGACTGGCGACAGGTCTCATTTTGGGAGGCTTATTCTTGCGGCAAAAAACATATTAACCTGAGTTGTAACAGGTCAGGTCCGCCCCCCCTTCTCTTTATTGTCGCCTCCCTTCAGGAGATGGGGTGAGGGCACCTGGCCAGTTACTAGCTAAACAGTATTTCTTGTTGACAATTTCGAAATCGGATTGCATAATTGGCTAAAGTAAAGAGGAGCATATGTACATAAAACGAAAGATAGCTGCTCATGTGAAAAAACTCAG
>JAFEGS010000052.1 GCA_018239705.1 Verrucomicrobiota bacterium
TATGGAAACAGTAACAAAAAAGAGAGCTATAGAGCAGAAATCACCGACTTTGATGATACCATCGACATGAGCAAAGAGGAACAGCCCTCCTGGCTATCTCCCAGTTATGCAACTACAGCCTACACGGCTCCTGAAGTTGATATCACCACACACAAAAAAATTTCAGAAACGGAGGCAATGGCTCGCGACATGTACGCCATAGGCTGTATATGTAATATTATTTTAGAACTGCATCAGCCAACAGTTGCTCAAAATGAGAATGAGCCTGCCTACCGTCTGTATGAACTGATAAGCTATAAAATGATTTTTGCAGAGACAATTGACCTATGTATTGCAGAGAAAATGAGATTGCACTCTCTGACCTACCGCGAGGAACTAGAATTCATGGCCTACAATCTGCTTCACCCTAATCCCGAAAAACGATGGACGTGCGAACAGTTCAAATGGTACATAACAGATCTACAGCGTCGTATCAATATGAAGTAGGCTCTCTCTCCGTAAGTTTTTTCAGGGCCTGCCCAATATCTTCTCTCTCGGTTGACATGAACAGCCGAGCATGCGGATTGGGAAAGCTGTCTTCGCCTTGGATATGGATAACTTCACAGTTTGGAAGCTCTTGTATCTGCTGCTGATTACCAAAAAAGGTCTCAAAAGGTACTGTCTCATCATTATAGGCACCAATGGCGAGAATAGTGCCCTTCAATTCCTTGGCTGCCCCATGGCACTCTACATCAAATTTTACATAGCGCACTGTCTCTACAGCTACTTCTCGAAAGTCCTCAGGCACACGCTCTTCTACAACCTGAGTAAGTGTAAGAAAGGAGCGATCTGTGATTGCTGAAATCTTTTTATCCGGGTACTTTCTCTGCATCAGACATGACGCTCGAAGTCCGGTACATCCTCCCATAGATTCCCCGTAGATATACACCTCTTCGGGGTCAAAGCCCTTTTTATGCACAAGATACTGGCATACTGAGTATATATCGATATGAAAGCGCTGTGCTGTATACTCGCCGGTACTAAAGCCAGACCCTCGTACATTGAGTGACATGACCGTAACATCGCCAAGAGCTTCTCGAATGAGCTCATATATATGGCGAAGCAGGCTCGTTGGAATATGCAAACTCTCAAAGCGATCTCCTATTCCCGGGGCAATTACAACCGCCTTTTTGAGTTTACCTCGAAGACACACGGTATCGAGATGAATACCGTCCCCAGTTGCGATCGTTTTCAGCTCGTAGCGCGAGTCTCGGCCCATCTCCATGCGGCATCCATCAAAATCCTTTCCGATCACTTTAGCGCCCAGACGATAGAAGGTTGCAACTGCAAATGCTCCCAGTTTCTCGGCAGAATCGGCTGATGTATGCTGCACACTTTCCGGAAAATCAGCAGTGAACACGGGGGCCGTCAGTACGCTGTTATTGGTATTAGTAACAGTGGAAATAGCTGTCTGACCAGCCTGCGCAAAATATTGAATAAGTGAAGAGATCATATTAGTATTCCTTTGAAAAACGGCGACCCCAAAGCCACCGTTTTACCCTATCCAAAAACATGTGTCATTGAGCTATGTGGATAGTTATATGTTACTGAACAGGGTCCATATTGGCCAGTGGGACAATTTGGTTTCTCCTGTGTTGGGGAAAGATAGACTTTATTGACAAAAGCTAGAGCAGTAGCTACGACAGAAGCAATAGCGGTAAAGCCCAAAGCAATTGCTGTAGCTTTCTTACCAGCTCTCCAAGACGCAACTGCAAGTGGTGCACTCAAACCAAATAGGTAACCACCGCACTTATATACTGTAGATGACTCCAAGCCAGTTTTCTCGTACCCTGCATTAGAAATATCAGTAAGTATGACTTTCGAACCATTCATTACCTGGTCAAAGCTTGGTACACTTATATTCGCTGTGTAATCGAATAGAGTAAAAGAAACATTACCCATGTTATTGGCCTCCTTTTATGATTATTGGCAGCTACCTCTATGCCCACATTTGGGCTATTTGTCAACTCTCTAATATTTAGAGGATGCTCGAGGAAGTTTGCCATTATAGTCAGAGCAGTGCAAAAGAATCACCGTCTTGGCTTTAGTTAATGGTACAGGCGGAGTGGGTGTTACTGTACGAAAATAGGCCTGAAGGGTTGTTTGCAGCCATGTACTTACTACAGGAGCTTTTTCAGGATCGACAAAGGTTACAAACCAGCCATCTTTACCGAGGCAGCACTCTCGCATAGAGGGCCAGTAGCAAAATTGATTCTTCCGTAGGTCGCTGAGATTCAAGAAAAAAGCCCGTTTCTGCTCCGGACCGTAAAAGGATAGTAGACTCGTCCACTGGTACCTGTCAGAAAAGAGAAATTCTGTTTGAGGGTTGTAGCCGGAGTGTAGCAAAATAGCGTCGAGATTCTGCCATCCAAGCCCCTGCCTCAATGGATTGAACCGCAGGGAAGGAAAGGCAAAGAGAACTGCTACGAGCAGCACAGAGAGCGCAATTCCTCCCTTCAACCACCTCATAAAAGGGGAGCTCAAAGGCTGAGTCAGTAGAATCACAAAGGCTGTGGGGTAGGCAGCAACAGCCCAATTGCCCTGCACCTTCTTTAGGCAGGATAAAAGCAGCATTGCCCCCAAAAAGAGTACAGTCGTCCACCAGCAGAATAAGGCGGGCTTTTTTACCGCAATAAACTGCCAAATAAGCAGGGCGAAGAGAATGGGCGAAACCAGGGCTATTTGTGCTCCTATAAATGCAAGTGGATTGGCACCTAGCTCTTCTTGACTTGGGTGCACTGGATTCATGCTGGCAGCTACATGGTGAAAGGTTGGAAAATCGTACTGCAAATTCCAGATCAGACTGGGCACAAGACCCAGGAGTGATACCAGCATGCCTAAAAGAAGCTTGAATAACGAAAAATCGGCCCTACGAAAGCTAAAAAGCAGTATCGGGATCCACAGGGCATACAGCGGCCACTTCCATAGGACGCCAATAGCAATCACAGCTCCAATGGCTAGGAATGACACTCTCGATTGCATAAAAAGTGCTGCACCAAGCGTCCAGAAAAGCACATAGGCACAGTCGGTAGTGGCAAAAAAGCCTGAAAAAAGTCCTAAAGGGCAAAATGAAAAGGCAATAGCGCTCCAAAAGGCCTGCTTTCGGTCTAGCCTTGAGTGAAGAGCCAGTCGATAGAGAGCGATAGAGAGAAAAAAAGAGAGGAGCTCACCTCCAAAGCGTACTCCAAACTCGGTATCTCCGAATAAGAGGCAGCCAAAGGCAATCTGCCAGGCAATGCCGCAGGGCTTACTGTAGTAGCCGTACGACAGCTCTTTACTCCAAGTCCAGTACTGCGCCTCATCCGGCATGAGGCCAACACCGGAGAAGAGAATAGCGCATGCTATTAAAATTTTTGCTAGAAATGCCCAGCCAATAAGTTTACTCATGCCGAAATAGATCCTTAATGGCTTGCAGAGTCACACCTCTCCCAATTGAGGCAATGGCATCAACCAGAGGGATCTTTTTGGGGCAGACGCGCTCACAGTTGTGTGCATTGCCACAACCACTCACACCTCCCTCCTGCATCATCTGCTGGAGTCTCTCTTCTTTCAATTCAGCTTTTGGGTGGATGTTAAAAAGCCGCACCTGCCCGATGACTGCAGGCCCCCAAAAGGGTGATCTCTCATTTACCTGAGGGCACGATTCTACGCAGCAGCCACAGGTCATGCAGGTTGAAAGCTGGTACATGACCTCTTGTGTCTCTGGCATAATTCTTGGACCAAATCCATGGTCATAGCTCTCTTCGCCTTCGATCCAGGCTGAGACCTTTTTTAAGTTTTCAAACATTGAGGAGCGATCGACAACCAGGTCTCGAACGAGTGGAAATTTTGAAAAGGGGGCAAGGGTGATTACATTGGATTTAGATTCAGCTATAAGGTTGTCAATGAGGGCCGTGCAGGCTTGTCTGGGCTTCCCATTAATGAGCATGGAGCATGACCCGCACACCTCCTCTAAACAGCCCGACTCCCAGACGACAGGGGTGACTCGGACACCTTCGCGAGTAATAGGGGATTTCTGGATCTCGAGCAGCGAGCTGATGACGTTGGCTCCGGCCTTGTAGGCAAGCTCAAACTCTTCCCAGTACTGCTTCCCTGGATTTCCTCTCAATATGCGTAAAATATAGCTTGTAGTCATGTCACACCGGTAAGGGGATTTCAACTGGCAAATTATTGAAATGGGGGATCTTTCTCTCCCACTTCTTGTAATCTCTATACTCCGGCTCCACATAGCGAGTATCTACCTTTACATAGGACACTCGAGGCTCTTTTGTTTCAGGATCCCACTCCGCAATCGTTGTTTTGAGCCAATTGGCATCATCCCTTTGCGGAAATTCTGCCTTGTAGTGCGAGCCTCTACTCTCATCTCGCAGCAGGGCGCATGTGGTAATCACATGGGCAATTTCGAGCATAGCCTCAAACTGATTAGCAAAGATGTAGGTCTGGTTGAGAAAGCGGCTTGTATCGTCGAGCTTAATCCTTTTGGCACGCTCTCGGATCTCTTTTATCTTATTAATTGTTTTTTTGAGATCGCTATTATTCCTTTCCACAGTCACATACTTTACCATCCAGTCTGCAAGCTCATCGTGGAGCTTATGGATATTTTCTGGGCCATTTCTGGACATGATCTCCTCTCTTCGCCTCTCTTCAATGCGAAGTGCCTCCTCAAAGTCGCCACTACCCTCTGGACACGATACAAGATACCTTGCAACTTCAAGGCCCGTTGTCAGCCCGCCAAAGATGCACGAAAGAAGCGAATTGGCACCTAGTCGATTGGCACCGTGATAGCCAAAATCAGACTCTCCAACGTTAAAGCAGCCCGGGATACTGGTCATCTGTCGAAAACGTTCCATGCGGTCGGAATCTTCGCTTGCCGGCCAGTCCACCCATGCACCTCCCATCGAGTAGTGCACTGCAGGAAAAATCTTCATGGGGACCTCTCTAGGGTCCTCTCCCACAAATTTTTCATATATTTCTAAGATTGAGGCTATCTTTTTCTTACTTTCAACTGAGATTTTTGTGACATCGAGATAAATCTGGTTGCCTCCATCTACTCCAAAGCCACTTTGGCATATTCGTAAGATCTCTCGTACAGCAATGTCTCTCGGTATGAGGTTCCCAAAGGCAGGATAGAGCTCTTCAAGAAAATACCACGGCTTTCCCGTCTCTCCACAAGAGACTTCACGGCCATCGACAGAGAGGTATCTTTTGTTCGAATCTCCCCACACCCAAAGCCTGCCGCCCTCTCCTCTTGCCGACTCAGACATGAGCCGCATTTTATCCTCTCCTACAATAGCTGTGGGGTGGATCTGGATAAACTCACCATTGGCATACTTCATTCCCTGCAGATAGAGTCGGCCATTGGCAGCTCCGCTGCAGAATATGGAGTTTGTCGATTTTTTAAAAATGACCCCGAGACCACCCGTTGCAATGACTACAGCATCGGCCTTTATGGTGCTCAGCTTGAGGTTAAAATGGTCCATCATGCAGATGCCTCGAGCCCTTCCCTGACTGTCCCTACAGAGTCGCATAAACTCATGATTTTCGTACTTTTCCACCAGTCCCTTCACCTCGTAGCGGCGAACCTGCTCGTCAAGCGTATAGAGAAGCTGCTGGCCTGTTGACGCACCACAAAAGACCGTGCGACTATAGAGCGAGCCGCCAAACTTGCGAACATCCAAGGTCCCATCTGCAATCCTATTGAAGGGGCATCCTAGACGATCCATTACCCGAATAATCCCGGGCGCTGAAAGGCACATTTCAACAACTGCCGGCTGATCAGCCAAAAAATCGCCACCCTTGATGGTCTCATAGGCATGAATCAATGGAGAATCGCCTTCACCATGAAGGTTCAGCGCCGCATTAATTCCTCCCTGAGCACAGACAGAGTGTGACCGTTTTACCTTTGTCATACAGACAAGCTTTACATGAATGCCCTGTTCAGCAAGCCTCATTGTTGCTGCAAGCCCTGCAAGACCGCCTCCTACAACAATTACCTCTTTTTTAGCTGCCATAGTAGAGCCCCCATATGCAAGCAAGGCCAAAAATTGAAAGTGCTGCCATCAATAGAATACAAAAGAGGCGCATCCCATTGCGACCACTCTTCGTACAGGTAACTCCCCAGGTAATGGAAGCTGTCCAAAGACCATTACAGGAGTGGAATGCAGCGAGCAACACAAAAATAGTATACCCAACACAGTAGCCTAAGCCTTTGAATGTATCTCGAACCATCATCAATATGGCAGTGCCAATAGTATCTGAAGTGGCAACCACCTCTCCGTTTGGCTGTTTCTCTATTGTAACCTGCAAGTGCGCTGCAAGGGGCTCAAGTAGTGGATCATCCGTTAGCCTTACTGTAAAGGTATCTTGATGCTCTGTAGGCGCTCGAGTATAGCGCATGGTCACTACATGAAAAAGAATTGCAAAGATCAAAACGACTGCAGTAATGCGCTGCCATGTGTAGGCGCGATTTTTTGGATAACCTAATGAAGGTGTACTCCCATCTGAGACCATAGAGTCTGGTTTGGAGGTCCATAGTCGCTCTATTCCCCACCAGGCATGTACTATCGCAGGAAGTGCAATGATACTCAGCTCAATACCGGGAAGAAAGGGAAGAGAATGGATAAAATTTACCGATTCAATAAAATAGTCTGCATTGTCCTCAAAAAGGAGGGCGGCTTGGGAGTTTGTAAAGAG
>JAFEGS010000530.1 GCA_018239705.1 Verrucomicrobiota bacterium
GACAAGCTTTATGTAGTTTGCAAGCCTTTTGGTGATCTGCTCAGCTGTGGGGTGCAGATCAAACGAAACCGGCGAGCCTGTGCTGCATTCGATAAGATGTGAGATCTCTTCTATAGTGGGGAGTTTGAACTCGTAGCCCTTCTCCCAAGTCCGAGGATACTTCACAAGCTCTTCAAAGGGCCTGTCAAAAAAAGGATTAAAAGCGATGTACTGGATCAGCTCTTCGACCTTCTCATCTCGCGCATTGTCAAGAAGGCCATCTGTAGCGAGGACGATATAATCACCCTCTAAAGCTTCCCATCTCGCTGTGCTCGTATTCCCTTTACTCTCGATAAACCCATGGGCATGGATGCACCCCCCGGTATCATTTACACTCTGTTTTCCTTGGCTATTCAGCACTCTTGTAATTGTGTTGAGCTGTGTCACCTTTTGTGTCTGGCCATTGATGCAAAATGCCGCTCCATCCCCAAGTGCTGCGACCTGCACGCAATATACCTTTTTGCCATCTCTTGCCCCCACCGGTATGCATTCAGCAAACAGGACGGTTGACTGCCCCCTGCAATGTGTTGGCTCAGAGAGGTTATTTGTATACGTACCACAAGCCGCAAACAGCTCCTGAGCAATTTTCTTATTGGCCTCAGCATCGTCAGTAAATGGCAGCGATTTGTCGGAAAAAGCACGTAATAAATAGTCAGAGACCATATGAGCGACAAAGGCGCTGAAGTAGCCGCCACCGCTGACCCCATCTGCGACGCAAGCAGCAACGCTCCCGTCAGGCCTGGACACGACGCCGCCTCTGTCCATATTCACTATGCAGGGTGTCTTGTCTTTCAGGAAAAAGGAGAGTGGATAACTTGTTTCATGGCTATAGGCGCAAGAGCCGTCAGGAGATACATAAAAGCCTTGAGAGCCGAGTTCTTTTGCATAGTCGATAAGAGCAGCCGGAAGGCGGCTGAAACAATCTGTAGGAAGTGAGGTCATTGCAAAGCAATGAGCGTTTTTAGGCCCCAGTTTGGGTTCCAGGCTTACAGCTGCCATGAGGGGCGTGAGTGGGTCTAGTTCTTGGTGGCTTTGAACGCTATTATTGTTTAGTAGTACCATTATTACCTCTCGTTTTCCTATCTGTTATACCCGATATAACGAGATAACTTCAAGAAACCGCTTGGGTAATTGAGAAAACGACATAAAAGG
>JAFEGS010000531.1 GCA_018239705.1 Verrucomicrobiota bacterium
TTTAAGTCGTTTTCGTCCTTTTCGTCGTTTGTGTCCTTTGTCGTTTTGGTCGTTTTATGTCGTTAGTGTCGTTAAAATGGCCAAGGCTCAATATTCTCGGAAGAGTTTAGGATTTTGTGTGTAGAATTCATTTAGCTTTTCAAGCATCGCCTCAGCCATGTTTTTGACTTCCAAGGGGATATTTTCATTCTTGGTGCTTGGAACTATTGGTGGCGTAACTTCACAGGCTGGCTCTGTTCGTATAGGGATTGTGAAGGTAATATCATTCACACCTTTAGACTTCCAGTACGCGCGGGATTCTTGGTAGCTGCAGTCGCGGAGGGGTCCCGTTAGCTTAAGATATCTAGGCTCTTCTCGTGTTACGTCTTGGCCTTTGCGATGATACGTATACCTGGCATCACCAGAACAACCACGAGTACCAATGATCTCACATTCATCATTAAATTTTATTTTGAATTTTACTGGATAGGTACCCTCGCGATAGGTAACCTGCGCCATATATTCCTTAAACTCATAAATAAAAATTTTACAATTCGTATCAATCAGTAAGCTATTCATTGTGCATCCCCTTTAAGGTTAAACGAGTTCCAGTTACCCGCACTTCATTACCCTCCGAAACACAATCAAGGGGCTCAATCAGCACCTTGTAATTCCCAAGCTTTGAGGCCATTAAGGAAAAGTTGGACTGGCAAAGAATCGCACAGTCAAACTTTGAAATAGAGAAAAAATCCTCTAATACGTTGGCATCGTGCCGATTACCCTTTTTACGATAGTCAAACACAAGATTTGGATTATTTAGTATTTTGGCGTACTTCTGTGCTATGCTGAAAGGTCTTTGTGCATCGGTCATGATATAGATGTAGAGAGGCTGGTCTTTAAAGATTTCTGAGACTCTTTGAATTTGCTCCAGGTAGTAGCTATCGGGAGGGAACTTTAAGGGGAGTCGATCAAATGCTTTTTTATTGTCTCCCACATATCCGCCCCCTCGCCGCACATGCACACACACAGTGATCATATTTTTTGGAAGATCAAGGGTCTTCAGGCTCTTTTTGGAAGATATACTGCGGATAATCTCAGCCTTAAACTGAGGGTCATCCCAAGGCACGTCAAAGGAGAGAGGAAAGCGCGGGCGGTCGTAGGAGCACTCAGGGAAGTAGGGAACGACAAACAGTGTTCCATCTGCTGATGGG
>JAFEGS010000532.1 GCA_018239705.1 Verrucomicrobiota bacterium
ACGACATAAAACGACAAAAAGGACGGGACTTTTGTCGTTTTGGTCGTTGTTTGTCGTTTAAGTCGTTTTCGTCGTTTGTGTCGTTTGTCGTTTTGGTCGTTTTTTCAACATCATCACTTTCCTGTTGCAGCTTTTTGACGCTGCTGACTACAGTTGATAGCCTATCAACAAAGGAGAACTTCATGAAAAGATTTTTGCAATTTCTTATCTTACACTGTCTGTTGGCTGGTGCAATGCCCACCTGTATGTATGCTATGGAGAGCTGTCCTTTTGAGTGCTTTGGCCATACTGTCGTCATAGACATGACGATGACAATACCACAGATGGTAGGCCCCGTGCCAACAGGTGGCAATCTGGACGTTACACCTTTTGCGATTGCTCCAAATGGGAAGCTCTTCAAAGGCGACAAAACGAACATTGTACCGGCTGCAGGCCTTATTCAAAGCCTCAATGCCGTATCTCTTGACAAACCCTTAGAAGGCAACTATGTCGTAGGCTATTTTGTAACGCTGGGAGCGACAAGCCCTCCATTTTCCGTCGCCACGATTGCAAACTTCTCCGGAGTATTGCTGAGCGTGCAGGTTGGACCGCATAAACAGACGATTACAATCCCTGTACAGACGATCTTTCTCAGCTCCACATCAGACACGAACGAGGTGCTGACGATCTCAGCTAACTTCCCCATCGTCCACCACTTCCCATAACCTCATATCGAGGCAGTCACTAGACTGCCTCTTCTTTCTCGGTCGCTGTCAGCCTACGTAAAGCGTCACCAATCTGTCCCTGTTCTTGCTCTGTCCAGTACCTCGTGTGGGGATCTGGTGAACTATCGTCTCCGCTGATGTAGAGAACCTCGAGATTTTTCAGTTTCTTTACTTCCTCGCTATTTCCGTAAAAGCTTTCAAGGGGCACTGTCTGATCTTCATTTGCTCCAATAGCAAGTATATGCCCCCCAAGTTCCGGCTCACCATCACAGCTGACATCCCATTCAATGCAGCGCATTGTCCGAAAAGCCAGGCCCTGTGCGCACCCACTCGCTCGCTGCCTGATCACATCCTCAAGGCGGTAGTAACCGCGATCAACAACTGCTGAAATGTTCTTGTCTTGATAGATCTTCTGCACCAATTTCGCTGCACGAATTCCTGAGCATCCGCCCATAGACTCTCCGAAAAAATAGATCTCTTC
>JAFEGS010000533.1 GCA_018239705.1 Verrucomicrobiota bacterium
TAGGACAGTAGAAATGCTGCACAGTCGGTAAATCCTCATAAACCTCCAGAGCAATTGTGCCTTGGCCCTTTATCACATCTACATGGTTGTAAGGAGAAAGAAGTGTAGCTCCGGTAGTAGCTGCAAGCTGCTCAGCCACAGCATTCCCCTCTTCTGGAGTGTTGCCGGCAAAGATCAGCTCAGGATTAAACTTCTGCGTACCCTGCTTTTTCACCTCAGGAGCATTGGTAGGCATCACAATTCTTGCCTTTATGAAGAGACGCTGCCCTGCATAGGCAACTGCTTGAGCAAAATTGCCACTCGAGCGAGTCACAACTCCCTTTTCCCTTAGCTCTGGAGATAAGTTCAGCAATGCATTAAAGGCGCCACGAACTTTAAAACTGTGTGTTGGCTGCTCATTTTCTAGCTTTAGAAATACGCGGTGAGGAGTATTGAGATGCTCTTCTATGGCCTTGCAGCGCAGTAATGTCGTTTTTTTAACATAGGGCTCAATACGCGCCAATGTTGATTGGAAATCGCTATACTGTAGATCCATTGTCTTCTCCATAAAATTGTGGTGTAAGCACTCCTGAAACATAGGCATCAAGAGGTAGCCCTGAGGTAACACCTGCGAGCGCTATCTTGCTGCTTAAATCTGGGAGCGTGGAAAGAATGTGCTTTTGCGTCTTTTCATCGATCAAAGGCCACATTTTGATAATAAGAATCTCGTGAGAGATGTAGAGACCTATTGCAGCAGCGAGGTATCGATTCCATGCCCATATACCAGACGCTGTTCCATCAGAGCGAATGACCGCAATAAGCGACTGAGGAAATGCTGTGACCATCAGCAACCGCCCTCCCTGAGCCTTTTCAATCAACTGCTCAGATAAGTGCTCGCTTGCACTCTCTAGCCAATTCGGCTTGCGTCCAAAAGAGAGAACGTTAAGGTCTCTTCCTGCATTGTGAATGGTTTTGACCTCATCTTGCAGCAGTTCCAGCTCCGGAGAGAAGGCTGCAAGTAATATAAGCTTTGCATCGCTTGTAGCTAGAATTGACTGACAACGCTTTAAGACATCCTCAGAGCCGGAAAGAGAGAGGACTTGCGCTTCATCTCGCTGCTCATGGATATGCCGTTTGAGGAGCTGAAGGCTTGCCTGCTGTGAACGATCGAGCTTGAGTTGATAATGCTTAAAAAATATCTCAAG
>JAFEGS010000534.1 GCA_018239705.1 Verrucomicrobiota bacterium
ATGCATCTTCCTGCTACGTCGCAGACAGGCAAAACTGCTGATCCAGAAAAGCTCGAAAAAATTACTGCCGATGCAAAGGCCGATTCGGTCATGCACGACTTGATTGAAAAGCTGAATAAGCTCAAAGGTGGTTAAGTGCTATCTTAAAGCTAGTTTTGGATAAGTAAATTCATAAAAAGCTTCTCAAGACAAAGCGAAAGAGGCCTTTCGCACTCCAAACGCTTCGCGTACTCGAGAGCGTTTGGAACGATAGATTCCGGCAATGATAACCGTAGCATAAAGCCGCCTCATCCTTAGACTCCATTTCTATACATTTTTGTAGCAAATTAGGTTCCTTTTTTCTACAAAACTGTAGAAAAATGGTAGGTAAACATTACCGTTGTCCAAAATAGGGTCGCTTTATCAAAATCATCTACCTATTGCTTAAGGAAGAGGCTGTTTATGATCGTTACTCTCGATGAACGCTGCTCCATTTTTTTTGGCGACAAGTCCACTAGTCCCATTAGCCACAAAAGTGCACAGCACAAAAATTTCTGTGAGGATTTGCGACAGCAGTTGGGGCTCTCTCACCTGGTTCGTCAGTACCAGGTCCACAAGGCGGATGGCTGGAATATTGAGAGCATGAGCCAACTGACAAGCCCGGTAATGCTCGAGGAACGAGAAGGTGATTTTCTCATTACCAATCAGCCAGGCGTCGGGATCGCAGTTCTCACGGCCGATTGCCTGCCCATCATTTTTTATGCGCCACAGCACCATCTTGTTGCCGCCGCTCACGCCGGATGGCGTGGAAGCATTGCAGGGATTGCCGTGAAAGTGCTCGCCAGCTTTACCGAGCAGTATGGCCTCGATTTGTCACAGGTGCAGGTCCATTTTGGACCGGCTGCGCGTGCCTGCTGTTACGAGGTGCAGCAAGACTTTCTAGATGCCTTGCCATTAGATGCTGAGCCTTTTATTGTCTCTCGGGGTGGTAAGTATTTTTTTGATAATTCACTCTTCAACAAGCAGCAACTGATAAGCTTTGGCATTTTGCCTGAAAACATCAACGATCACTATAACCTATGCACGATGTGCAATCATCAGTTTTGCTCGTATCGCCGCAGTACTGAAAAGCAAGAATTTAAAGCTCAGACAACGGTGGTGTGGTTACGCTAAACATCTTCTCATAGAGTACAAGCGAGATA
>JAFEGS010000535.1 GCA_018239705.1 Verrucomicrobiota bacterium
TACATGGCACTCTTCACTGTCACAAGGATATACCAATTGTACACGAGATCCCCGGCGTATTGGCTGAGTGCAAGGAAAAATTTGACAGGCTGACGGATAAGGGGAATTTTGAGACTCAAATGAACAGACTCTCTGCTGTAAGGAATTTAACTGATCTCGTGGGCATAAGCCGCCATCATCCTCGTAAAGCCTTGGAATGCATGGAAAGTTTTGGTATTGGCACGCTTAAGTTTAGGGATATTTGCAAGACCTGCAGCAAGAATATGGGGATAAAGGATAAGTTTGCCCAATTTTAAGTAAAAAAATATTTTAAAATTTCACTTATCTGTTATATAGTTGAATTGAACGATGAGGCTATATGATAGGCAATGTAGGTGCAGAGGGCGACGCGGCCCACGCAATTCCCATCAGCGTTGAAAACGGCCAAATTAAAATTGGCGATAGGACGTTTAAAGTCAAAGCCGGTGGGGCAGCTCTCGAAGATCCGGTGCTTCTTGCAAAAATTGCGGGACTTCTTCGTAAGAGCTTTCAGCAAGAGGCTCCCGACAGAGCCCATCTGCCCATGCTTTTCAGCGGTAATCAGCCCGACACCGTGCGCCTCACAATCAATGCAGCAGGGGTCTCTGTTTATAGAGGCGAGCAAAAAAAAGCGCAGCTTGAAAAAACAGAAGGTTTTACAAAAAAATTTGAAAAGCTGGGCTCTCTTATGCAGTCGAGAAACAGCTTCAAGGACGCAGTAAACCAGCTTCTGAGCTCAAAAAAATACACACATAGCGAACTAAGCGAAGCAGCGCGTCGTATTTTTGATGAGCGAGACAACTTCCCCTATGCTGAAGGGTCCTCCTTCAAAACCCTTGCCTATCATTTGCAGCTTCCCGGCAACGAGGGGCGCTATTCCATCCTCAAACAGCTCGCAGACAGGGCACCCACCGGAAAGCCAAAAAATGTGGCCAAGTGCGAAAAGGAGCTTCGATCTCTCTTAAGTAAATCTATGGGCAATCCAAAGATCGACAAGCCAACCAAAAGTACTGCGGTAATACCGAAAGAGATCCTGGATGTGCAGAGAGCAAAGGCACAAGCCAACTTAAATCAATTTTTTGGAAGGGAAGATGCCTTTACTAGCTCCCTCCAGCTGGCGGTGCATATAAGCGAGCTGCCATTAAAAAAAGAGGATGTAGTTG
>JAFEGS010000536.1 GCA_018239705.1 Verrucomicrobiota bacterium
AGATGCTGTCGAAAGATGACTATAATTTGTCGTCTCAGCATATCACGTTTGCCAATTTCTTCTCGAAGGCATTTCGCAATAGGATCACTAAGAGGCTACTCACTCAGAACTGGTTTCATGATGCAGGTTATTCTTAATGGTGCTCCAAAGCATGAAATCGTGGCTTACGGGAATCGGAAGAGGTCCGAAGAGAAAAAACTAGTCTGACAGATCTTTATAGGAATAATTTTCTGCTAAGGCGAAATTAACTGCAGAAGCGGTTTGAAGGCTAACGGGGTCGATGATAGGTAAGGCGGAGTTGGCCTCATCTACAACTAGAGGATATTCAGTGCATCCAAGTATGACAGCATCAAGATCATTATGTTGAAGAATCAACCTTCGAAAGTATTCCCGTGCTTCTGTGGTCACGTTATTTACCATTAACTGTGCATGAATATCTTGAAGAATCTGGCGCTCTTGCTGGACGGGGATCACTACATCTATTCCTGCATTTTCAAGCTTTTTAGCAAAAAAACCGTCTTCCATCGTAAATTTTGTAGCTAAGAGGAGTACTTTTTTATATCCGCAATTTTTGGCGTGTTGGGCTACTAGGTCAACAGCATGCATCACTGGAATTGGGGAATTGAGGTTGTTCTTAATCATGTCGTAATATTTGTGTAAGGTGTTACAACAAATGATGATACAATCAGGTTTTAGAGCTATTAAACCAGTTAATTCTTGTTGTAAAAGCTGCGCTGCTTTTTGATCATTACCGTAGCTGCTCCAAAGATCGTGATAATCAATGCTTTTGAGTAAGACTTTGGCGCTATGGCGTCCTCCAAGGCGTGCATTCATTAGCTTGTTCAAAAGTGTGTAATATCCGATGGTTGAGGACCAACCTGTTCCGCCTAATAAACCGATAGTTTTCATGTGAATTTCCTGAGATTCTTTTGGTGTTGGATACAAAACCTTTGTACTAGCAACAGCTCTAGAGATGTCGAGGTAAATAAGTGCCGTGAGCAATAGTGCGATAAGTAACAATCTAGGAGATCTCTTTATTCGCTGGCTGCTTGAGCGCTTTAAGATCGTGATAATGATTGAACCCATCTATGAAGCAAACGACTCGTTCGGTCTGCATTTTTTCTCCAAAAAAACCACGGATACGGAATCTGTGGCGTTCGCATGGGCGTACCATGCGGGA
>JAFEGS010000537.1 GCA_018239705.1 Verrucomicrobiota bacterium
TGTCGTTATTTATAGACCTTTCTAAGCTCTTCTTGCAGAGAAGACATCTCCTTGTATACCGCCTGCAGTTTGAGGTTGAGAGGCCTGAGAAGTGCCAATGCTTTTGTCTGTTCATAGAACGACTCGATGGCTTTATGCCACTCTGCATCTTCAGGCGCTACTTCTTTTGCAAAATCAACCATCGATTTGGCCTCTTGCGTAAAGTCTAAGCAGGAGTCCTCCTTTACGTATGCACTCACTTTTTGCACTATCTTGAAATGGGGTAAAAACCATTTTTGCACAACGGGTACATTCTGTACCTCGGGCTTCTCCATTATACTCTTGACAAGGAGCTGTCCAAAGAGTGGGGTGTTTAAGGCTCCTATGACCTCTTTTGCTGTCTTGCTATTTTCAGACCCCGGCTCTTTTTCAAGATGATCAAGCAGAATCTTTCTTATTCTAAGCTCTTCAGTTATAAGCGATAGGCTGTCACATACTAATTTTAAAGAATTCTTTTCTGGGAATTTATCCTCGAGCAGCATCATCTCACTTTCCTTTTCAGCAACTTGCTGTCTCAGCTCTTTGCCGGGATTAGTGGCCTCTCCCTGCTGCTTCAACCAGGCCCCAATGAATGCAAGAGGGGTGCCGATGACGTTCCGCATCACTGTGCCGCTAAATCGTTCAAACTCGTTCATTCTTGGATCATTTTCTATTCTCGTAAAGAGCTTCAATGGGGCAGTGAAGTCATCTGCAGCCTTTTCTAAGTCATTTTTTTTGTAATAGAGAGAGAACGTCTCTTCTGTCGCGTATTGTAAAATAGCGTTGCATTTATCTAAAAATGCCATGGTGTACCTCCGGTAAGTGCACCATTATCTTCAAATCCTCCTTTTTTCGCGCTTAACAAAATAATTTTTCCCAAAAAATATCTTATTGTGTATGAGGGGGTGTAACGGCTTTTCATTTAAACCCTCAAATTTTTGGAGGATTGTTATATGTTTTTCCTAGGTGATATCGCTTTCATGCTCGAGCTGTTTGGCTTTTGCATCGCTCTTATGTTCTTGCACCACGCGAAAAAAGAGGGCTCCGGGCTAGCTCGCGCAGCAGGTGTCATTTTGCTTATCGGTTCTGTGATACTTGCACTGTGTACTACTATGGGCGTATCAGCACGACGTGCCTACTTTGAAAAAGAATTTAT
>JAFEGS010000538.1 GCA_018239705.1 Verrucomicrobiota bacterium
GTCCACCACTCCCCTCTTCCCTCTACCTACGACCTCTTTGATGAAGGAGCAGCCAACCATACCCGCTTCTCCCCCGGCCTCCACCTCTTTGTGTGGGGGCGGTCAATGAACTCCCTCGACACCTCCCCCAAACGCTACCCGGCACGCCAGAGTAAAGAGGCACAAGAGGCCATTATCCGTCTCCATCAACTCGATAACGTGGTTCTAGCCCAGCAAAACCCGCACATCATCGACCAAGGCGTCTTTCACAACGATGTGATCGCTACAGGTTGCGGCTCCTTTTTTCTCCTGCATGAAGAGGCGTACGTCAATACCCACGCAGTGATTGAAGAGCTGCAGCAAAAAGCAAAAAACAGTCTCCAGATCGCGCTCATTGAGAAAAAAGAGCTCTCCGTTTCAGAAGCCGTGAGCTCTTACCTCTTTAACTCTCAGATCGTGCGCGTAGGTAACTCCCAAATACTTATTGCACCTACAGAGACAGAACATAGCCCGGCAGCAAAAAAGGTAATTGACCGCTTACCTATTGATAAGGTTATTTTTGTCCCCATCAACCAAAGCATGAAAAATGGAGGAGGGCCTGCCTGCTTAAGACTTCGCCTCAGCCTTACTCCGGATGAGCTTGCCTCTATACGACAGAACGTGCTCTTCACAGAGCCGCTCTACGAAAAACTAAGAAAATGTATTGAATCGGAGTATCCGGAGCAGTTCACACTTGCCGACCTGCTCGATGAGCGCTTCCGCAAAAAAATTGAGGAAACAACGCTCTCTATTTCAAGTTTCTTATAAGCGACCTGGAGGGACTTGTCCGGCATGAGTATATACGCGTATTGATCCCCTGTTTTCCTGAAAGGTCGCTAAAGGCACGCGAATACCGCTAGCAGCTAGCTGCTTTTGCAGCTCTGCTCCTTTGGCTAGTGACTCAGGGTCATTTAATACAAACACAGCTAAGATATCGTTCGGCTTGTAATGAATTTTTGCCTCATTATACTCTTTGACTCTGCCCCCTGCAGCCATCTCCCTCATGCTGGCTTGAGCCTCTTCCATAGTAAAACAGGACCTATATTCCTGTGGGAGGCGTGCCAGTAAAAGAGAGTCACCTTTGTCTAACTTTCTAGTGAAAGCAGTATATACGCGTAAGGTTTTCTGTTGAAAAAAATGATCATTAGTGGTTG
>JAFEGS010000539.1 GCA_018239705.1 Verrucomicrobiota bacterium
ATCAAATAAAACTGCAGTTATGTACAGCAGTACGACAAGCTATTTTTGAGCCAAGACATCTCATAAACTGCCTTACCAGACTGAGAAATGCTCAAGGAACAATCGATGGTACGAGCGCCTCACATGTAAAAAATTATTTAAATAGACACGCAAACTATTTTCTTAATTCTCCAAACACCTACACTGACGAAGAATTGTATGACACCGTAATACAGGTCTATTCACTTATAAATTTCAATAATGACCATTTGAGGACCTTACATCAGGCAAAAGAGGTCTATACAATGGCCTCAATCTGGCCAGTCCTGCCATTTGATGAAAAATTGGCTCTTTTAGAAGCGATGCAGTCAGCTCCAGATAGATTTACGCCAGTTTTATCGCAGATAATTATCGAAACAGAACAGTTCCTTACTTGGGATCGTTTCTGCGGGCTAACCGATACTGAGCAGCAGCAGGTAATCACCCAGGTTAATATCATACTCGAAATAGCAAATCTCGATGAGAGATCCCTCTTATCCAATGCCCTAACAGGCCTTCGTGAAGATATCAGGAGCAGCCGCTTTAAAAGCTGCCAGTGGGACAATCGAGAGGAAGTAGAGTTTCTTAGAAAAATGTGCAACAACCTCGATCTTGTTGACGAGTTTAGAGTGGCGCATGATACGCAAGAGATTGAAAAGGCATGGGATGACATTCCATATGAACAGCGACGTGAAAATACGGAGATACTTGTAGCAGACCGCAAGCACTACGGAAATGAGCTCGAGAGGCGAAGGAAAGAGACCTTTGACTTATTAGAGGGGGTAAAGAGCCGTCCTCTTGAAGAGTATGAATATGTGGTAGAGATGCTGCGCCTGCTAAAGCCTGCCTTTACAGAGGGGTGTGAGCGAGCACTAAAGACGATAGAAACAGAAATTTTGGAGTCGATTAAAGAGGCAGAAAAAAATCAAAATCCGCCTGATGACCTGGCAACCAAAGCGCGAATGATAGGCATTAATGCAGACGTGCTCTCTGATATTTCGAACGACGGCTGGATTTACTCCGGTGTTATGTTTGTGGTGTCAGGATTCAAACGTAGAGGCCAGCGAATTGAAGAGGGCATGGCTGGAGTAGATAGCGATCTCTTACAAAAAAGGCATGCAAGGCGCGAGATTGGCGAGCCAACACCAATCGA
>JAFEGS010000053.1 GCA_018239705.1 Verrucomicrobiota bacterium
CGAATGGTATGGCAGAGAGAATGATTCCCTCTACGGCAACACCGGGTGGTAGCATTTTTTTGTACATGAGAGTTTCTACTTCCTCGTTGTCAGAAAAGAGAGGTCAATGATACTCTATTACTGTCTTTTCTAACAGCACACACGCACCGATAGCTCAATCGGATAGAGTACCTGGCTTCGAACCAGGTGGTTAGAGGTTCGAGCCCTCTTCGGTGCAAACCGTGCCCAATATTGCAAATTATTATTGTCTCAAGGTAGAATCGAATTGTAGGGTAAGTAGCTTTATCCTAGCGTAGTTAGTATTCTCACCCTTCATCAAGAGGCAGCCCATGACTATGACACGTAAGCAAAAGATGGCAGAGTTTGAACAGGGATACAACATAGTGGTAAGTGGACGCCATGTCCATGTTACCGAAGCTATGAAGGCGTATGCCAAAGACAAGCTCGAAAAGCTTGATCGATTTGGAGATCGCATCATTGATATCATTGTCACAATGGATATCCAAAAGCTTGAGCATAAAGTAGATATGGTGCTCAAGTATGGACATACGCTCATTAAGAGCCATGGCTCATCTACTGATATGTATGTCTCTATTGATCAGGCGGTTAATAAATTACAGGCACAGCTTGTAAAGTATAAATCGCGTCTCAATCAGCATTATGCAAAGGGATATCCTATCATTGACGTTCCGGTTACCATCTATGGCCCACCGGAAGAAGCTGTAACAGATGAAGAAGTTGATCTGTATGAAGTCAACGGCGCAATCGAGGAAGCTACAAAGCAGGAGCTCGAAAATAGCTTCAAGCTTCATACGCTTGTTCGCGTTGAGTCTCAGCCACTTAAGATCCTCACGAAAGACGAAGCAATTATGAAGATGGAGCTATCAGGTGCTCCCTTCATGGTCTATCGAGGGGAAGAAAACAGAAAGCTCGAGATCATTTATCGCTTAGAAGATGGCAACTTTGGCATCATTGAACCCGAAGCTTGATTTGATCCGTTGTCCTATTCGAAAGCGGCATGTACAGTCGACTTCTGAAGAGCGTGTGCGGTGTGCCTTGCTCTCTATGATGATAGAAGAGCGAGGCTATCCGCCCTCCCTCATAGTAGTGGAGAGAAAGGTAACAGAATTGCTCGGCAGCTTTCAGCCGAAGGGCGAAGTCCCCAATAGACGAGTCGATATTCTCTGCTATTTACCAACGCTTACGCCTCTCCTTCTTATTGAATGTAAGGCAGTTGCGCTATCTGCAAAGGCGATGGCCCAGGTTTTGAGCTATAACCACTACATTGGTGCTCACTTTGTGGCTATTGCAAATAGTACAGAGCTGCGCGTAGTCCCGGCGTCTCCTTGGGCAGAGGCTTGCATGCAGTCCAATCCCGCTCTTTTTGAAAATTATCTTCCATCATACAACACTTTTGTATTGCAAAAATAATAATTTAAATTTTATTTATTATTTTGATAGAATGTAATAGTGGAGGTGTGTATGTTTAGCGGACAAAAACCGAAGAAAAATGTGGAGCTGGCCCAGCTTCTTCAGCAGATTCAAGATCTTGTAAAATTTTCATTAGAGTGTGAAAACAAGACGCTCTCTCCAAAAATGCCCTATATAGAGGTCTATAAACAGCTCTTGCAGATTCGCATGAATATAGCTGCCTATCAGGAGAACTATAAGCAGCAGCTCTCTCGCCTTGGCCTGACGGTCGATGATGTGAAGCCAACTCCTGAAGAAATTGCGCAATTGAAGCCCAAAGACAAAAAGATTTTGGAGACCATACAGGCTCTATCTAAGACATGCCAAGAGGCAAAAGATCGCGTCTATCAGTCCTTACAGGAAAATAAAGCTACTCTCAATACTGTCACAGATGACTTGAAAGATACGGAAATGAAGAGCATTCGTCGCAGGTCAAAATTTAAGGGCGTTGGCGGCAAGAAGGGCTGGATCCCAACTTAAAAAAACCCTTGACATATTATATAAAATTTTCTTTACTCCGGTTTGCATGAATTTTTAGAATGTAAGGAGTAAATCGTGACGTCTCTGCTAGATCTTTTCAAGCCGGCTCCGTATCAGGATGAAAAAACAGATCCTAATCAGATTAAGAAAGACTATACCTACTGGAGAATGCGAATTTTCTATTCGATCTTTCTCGGCTATGCCTTTTACTATTTAACTCGTAAAAGCTTTGTCTTTGCCATGCCAACACTCATGAACGATCTTGGGCTTGACAAAGGGGAACTTGGCTGTCTTTCAAGTATTTGGGCCATTGCCTACGGCTGCAGCAAGTTTGCAAGTGGTATTATAGGCGATCGCTCGAACCCCCGCTACTTCATGTCAGTCGGCCTTATTGTCACAGGACTTTGTAATATTTTCTTTGGTATGGCCTCATCACTTGTCCTCTTCGCTCTATTTTGGGGGCTTAATGGCTGGTTTCAGGGATTTGGCTGGCCGGGATGCGCACGCCTTCTCACACACTGGTATTCTCAGTCAGAGAGGGGAAGATGGTGGTCAGTGTGGAACACATCGCACAACATTGGTGGGGCCTTGATTCCGATTATCGTTGTCTTTGCAGCGCAGTATTTTGGTTGGAGAGTGGGTATGTTTTGTCCGGGTGTCATCTGTATAGTGGCAGGATTATTTTTGATGAACCGACTTCGCGATACGCCGCAGTCACTGGGACTGCCTCCCATCGAGCGCTACCGTTCAGACTACTCGGGCAAGAAGGCAGAGGAGCAGCAAGAGAGAGAGCTCACCGTTAAGGAAATTCTCTTTAAGCACGTTCTCACAAACCCCTTTATCTGGGTGCTTGCCTGTAGCTACTTTTTTGTCTATATCATCCGCACAGCTGTCAATGACTGGTCAATTCTCTACCTCGTAGAGGCGAAGGGGTACACGCAGGTTGGTGCGGGGAGTATGGTGATCTGGTTTGAAGTTGGTGGTTTTTGCGGCAGTCTCGTAGCAGGATGGGCCTCTGATAAAATTTTCAATGGTAAAAGAGGTCCTGTAAATGCCCTTTTTTGTCTGTTGATAGGCATTGCCATTGCGGCCTTTTGGCTTGTCCCTGGGATTTCGTATCTGTTTGACTCACTCATGCTTTTTGTCTTTGGCTTTTTAATTTTTGGCCCGCAGATGCTTATCGGCATGGCAGCAGCAGAGCTTTCTCATAAAAAGGCAGCAGCTACTGCCACAGGGTTTACAGGCTGCATGGCCTACGCAGGAGCCGCAGTTGCAGGGTATCCTCTTGGGGTGATTACGCAAAATTATGGCTGGGAAGGCTTTTTTATCACGCTTACTGCTTGCGCTCTGATTGCAACTCTGTTACTTTTTCCCCTCTGGAGCGTGAAAGCGCGAGAGGATAAGATATTCGATAGCACAGAACCAGAAGAGGAACTTCTACCCGTTTCAACCAAGAGCTAACGTGTCAAACACATTTGAGACCAATTGCAGATATTTTGAATTTAAAAATTCCAAGGCCGCAGTCTTCCTCTCGTTCGCTGAAAGCGGTGCAGTGCGGGTCTGTAAGACGAAGCTTAACGAGCCCAACCTGGTAGAGGGAGAGCGCTTCTTCCACTCCCAAGAGGGTGCGTTAAAAGAGGCTCAAGAGTGGGCTTCAACGCTTCCTTTGAAACAAGTGCAGGTCATCACGGTGTTTGGTGTTGGCATGGGCTACGGCTACTTTGCGCTGAAGAAGTGGCTTAGCGAGGATGCACGGCGATGCCTTATCATTCTTGAAGATGATCTCAGAGTACTCCTTCATTTTTTTGAAAGTCCTGTAGCAACAGAGCTTTTGTGCCATCCTCAGGTGCATCTTTACCATCTCGAAGACTCAAGTGACGGCCTTAAACTCATTCAGGGAATTGGGTGGGGCACGTTTGGCAAAAAAATGCACATTACGGCACTTCCCTACTACGAAAAGCAGCGAAAGGATATTTTTGAAGAGATAAAATACCACCTTCTTCTTGAGATGTCAGATATTCATGTCACTGTCGATGAATACATGGTCTATGGCCTACCCTTCTTCCATAATTTTTGGCGCAATATTTTCCTGTTGCCTCAGTCACAAAAGGCAAATGCACTGCGCAGAGCCTTTACGGGGATTCCGGCCATTGTGGTTGCAGCTGGTCCCTCTCTTGCCAAGCATCTTGAGCTTCTCAAAGAGCTTCGCGACTATGCCCTTATCCTTTCGGGTGGATCAAGTGTCAATGCCTTGTTAGAGGGCGGAGTAGTACCCCATTTTGGCGCCGGCATCGACCCCAATCCTATGCAGTACGTACGAGTCAGGCAGGGCCTTTCCTTGCAGCTACCCTTCTTTTATCGCCAGCGCTTTATGCATGAGGCAGCCTCTACCGTTTCAGGTCCGCTTCTTTACCTGCGCGGAGGAGATGGCTATAACACTCCTGAGTGGTTTGAGAAAAAGCTTCATATCAGCGGAGAGATTCTTGGCGGAGGGCATAGCATTTCCAATTTCTGTATTGATATTGCCCGCTTTCTTGGCTGCAGCAGCATTATCCTTGTGGGCTATGATCTTGCCTATGGGGACAACCTGCAGCACTATGCGCCTGGAGTCGAGGATGGAGCAGCTCCCTCTGCACAAAAACAGGTAGTGACGGCCAAGAATCAAGAAGGGCAAACAGTGAGCACCGAATGGAAGTGGCTTGTGGAGGCAAAATGGATCGAAGAGTTTGCTGCAGCGCATCCTCGGTGTACATTGATCAATGCGACAGAAGGGGGACTAGGGCTTAAAGGCATTCCAAACGTGCGATTGAGTGATCTGAAAGAGACGCTCTTCACGCAAAAATTAGATCTGGATGGCCTTGTCCAGATGGCGATAGGCGAGGCTCCCTCGTGTGCAACTGATTATAATGAGATCTTGAAGGCAACTGCACAGATGTATGACAGCCTGGCAAGAGCAATTACCTGTCTAGAAAAGCTTGCTAGCCTTGTGCTGAAGAGTCAAATAGCGAAAGACGATGAAGTGCAATGCTGTGAGAGTCCTGAATTCATCATAACCTTAAACGAGCTGAAAGAGGAAATTGCCTTTGTATATATTCTAGAGGTCTTTGACCGCATGAAGAATAAACTAGAATTTTATTATATGCAGCTCTCTTCGTATCCTACACAAAAAGAGGAAGAGAGAACAAAGCTGGAGCTCTCCCTTCTCGGTGATCGCTTTCTCTTTCTCAAACAGGTAGCGACCTGTAACCAGCAGCTTATCGTATTGGCAATTAAACAAGAGCAGGCAAAGGGGTATGATACAAAGGCTTTTTGTCCCAAAAGTGAGGTTGTATGGTGACTTATGAGGTTGTAGATGGATACCTTCACATAGAAGATCCCGAGCTTGGTATCTCGTATACCGATACAAAACCTCTAGGACCCACGCTTGCAATGTACAGTGAGGGTCTTTGTCTCGATCATGAGAAAAAAACTATTGCTGTACGCAAAAGAGTTGTCCAGGAAGCGCTCTATCTCCCAACAGGAGCCGATGGAGAGCTTCGGCGCTACCATCGAAGTGGCGCCCTATCGATGAAGAGCTTTTACCGAAGTGGCAAAATTCATGGCCCGTCTGAATGTTTTTATAGTGATGGAAAAATAGCGTCAAGGAGCTACTTTATAGAGGATAAGAGAGAGGGCAGAGTAGACTTTTTTAGACAAGATGGCTCTCTGTATGGCCAGCTCCGCTTTAAGAATGGCCTTTTTCATGGCACTCAAAGCTTTTATTTTAAAGGCGGCTCTCTTAAATGCTCCTTGCCCTATATGGAAGGCCTTTTTGATGGCCAGATGCAACTCTTTTTTCAAAATGGCGGCGTGAAAAGGGAAATAGCGATGCAGAGAGGAAAGCGCCAAGGCATAGACTGTATGTGGGATGAGCAGGGTGTGGTCCTTTTTGCCTTTGAATATGACAATGGCCGCCTGATCAAAACCCAGATCGAAGATCCAATCGCGCGGGCATATAAAGTTACCTCTTGTGAAAAAAAGCCGAGTCTGTCACAATAACGGCTTTATTTTATACAATACTTCACGTAAGTAAGAGGAAATCTACATGTCTCGATATACTGAACCGAAAAACCGGATAGCACGTCGCTTTGGTGTGAACGTATTCGGTCGAACAAAAAATCCGATGCAGCACAAGGCACACCCTCCAGGGATGCACGGTGCGAAGCGGAAGAAAAAGTCAGACTTTGGCATTCAGCTTGAAGAAAAGCAAAAGCTCAAAGCAGCCTATGGCATGCTTACAGAAAGCCAGCTGATGCGCTACTACCACGCAGCTGCTCGCAAGCACAAAAATACACCGGAAATTTTCCTGCAGACACTCGAGTGCCGTCTCGACACAGTTGTCTATCGCTTGAAATTTGCTAACACAATTTTCGCAGCGCATCAGCTTGTCTCTCACGGACATGTGTTTGTCAATGGCCGCAGAGTGGATAGACGATCATTTCAGGTACAGCCTGGCATGGTAATCTCCATTAAGGAAAAATCTCAAAAATCAAAGGCTATTAACGAGTCAGTGCAAGGATCAGGTAGATCTGTTCCTGCATACTTAACCCAAGACAGCAATACCTTCTCAGGTCAGCTTCTTGCTCGTCCAAGCCTCGAAGAGATCTCCCTTCCGCTAGAGATCAATATCCCGATGGTCTGCGACTTCTTGGCCCACTCGGCTTAAGACTGGCAGAACATATACAAC
>JAFEGS010000540.1 GCA_018239705.1 Verrucomicrobiota bacterium
GCCTAGCACATCCCAGCTTCCATTTTCTGCTGCGATATAGGCAAGGGTCTTTCCTTCTCCATCTAAAATGGAAACTGGGTTTTTCCTGCCGTACTGTTCCAGCTGTAGGCGATCATTAAACTTTGCGAGATACTGTTCGATTTTCCATCCCTTGGCATCTTTAAAACTGGCAAGATCTACACCTTTGGGGAGCAGAATTTTCTCGATCCCAAGACAATTTCCGGCACTCGCAGCCACTCCGAGAAGCTCCTGTAGCTCTTTCTGGCTTAATTGCGCTTCGCGAATCATCTTTTCAAAAAATGCATTATTGCCTGAAAATCCAGCTTTTAACAGACGTTTAAAGAGCTCCATTTTGGGTACTGCATCTGGCCTGCGTTTCACGAGCTCTTCAAGAATAGTATAAAAGCCACACTCTGCCGAAAAGAGGACAGGGCATACTCCTAGGTCATTTTTGCGGTATAAAAATACCTCGTTAAGCCTCTTCAAAAGGAATGCAGCAACAGGGATATTTGCTTCTTGGAGCGCCATCATAAATGGATTATCGCCATTTGGACTCTTGACCATGGCGTACGAAGAGCGTGCCGCGAAAAGCTTGTTAATTTCAAAAGAAGCATTCTTCAGAGCTGTCTGAACTGTCTTCACAGAGAGATTAGAGAGAGGAAAGAGTATTTCACAAAGTGCAAGATTGTCACTTTTCACAGCGATGTCTAAAGCTGTAGTGCCATTTTTCATCTCTAATGTCGCCTTGGCCCCTTGATCGATAAGATACTGGACAAGAGGCACACAGCCAGCTTGACAAGCAAGCATTAAAGGCGTTATCCCCTCATTTGTCTGCTGATTGATGAGCTGGCGTGCTCTTTTTGAGCTTTTTAGCAGTTCCTCGACAATTTCTTTATTGCCGGTTCGGGCAGCACAGTGCAGCAATGTGTAGCCATCATGCAGCTTCTCCTCTTTGCCCGCATTGTGAGGAAAGAGTGATTCGATCGACTCTATAATCGGAGGAAGAGCTGGAAAGAGGTACGATAGAATATCAAAATTTTGATCATTTTCTTTTTTAAGGAGGAAACGAACCGCTTCAAGTTGTTCATGCTGGATTGCAACAGCAAGAGGAGTAGCACCTTGATTACTACGCACAGAGAGGCTTTTTGGGGATTTTTCGAGCAGCATTTG
>JAFEGS010000541.1 GCA_018239705.1 Verrucomicrobiota bacterium
TTTGTGTCCTTTTCGTCGTTTGTCCTTTTGGTCGTTTTATGTCGTTATTATGGCTTTTTCAGCGCAATCTTGTCTTCGAGTATTTTTATCTGGTGCTGGATGACCTTTACCTCTGCACTCGACGTGCAATGCTTGACAGCGCCGGCAAGCTGCTTGACAAGCGACTCTGCCTGCTTAAAGTCCTCTTTTTCAATACAGCAGTCTATAGCATATTCATATGCCTCAATCATCAGAGGATCCATTGTGAGAGCCATCAAAAAGGCTGTAAACGCTGCAGAAATGTTGCCTTCTGCCGTATGAGCAAGGCCAAGGCCTACCCAAAAGATCGCAAGGTAGGGATTAATTTTGGTAAGAAAAGAAAAGGCTGTTTTGGCATCTTCAATGCGCTGTGCGTAGAGCATCTGTATCGCATGGTCATAAAGAGGCATTAATTCATCATCTGAAAAACCGAGAATATCGCTAAATATTTTATTCCCTGTTAAAACAATATCTAAGTCATCAGTATTATCCACGCCGGAAAAGCGCTCACTTCTCACTGTTTTCTTGCCACGAACTTTAGGCGAGCGCCGTTTGCCCATACTACCTTCCTCTCCTCACAATTAAAAATTACCCGAGCATTAAAATAGTAAAAAATGATACAATCATTTCAAAAAAATTGAGAACAAAGAGCCATGCAGATAAAAAATAAAATTTCACTTAACGATTACCCGTACAAACGTGACATCGAAGGTCGAATTTTTATCTCAGAACTCACCTCAGAAGACATTCTCATTCTGAAGGAACTCATTAACCTATCTACAAAATTTACACTTTTTGAACTATCAGAAAGTGCAGACATCGATCTCAAAACTGTAGAGCAGGCCGTTGACAAATACAGCAAAATAGGCCTTGCTCTTCGCCAAAATCAAAATGTTTTTGTCGATAAAGAGTTGCGCAAGTACTTTGAACTCCACATTCACAAGTTTTTTACTTCGTTTAATCCCGACTTTCATTTTATTAAGGCCCTGCTTCACAGGGTGCCGTTAGCTGTTCTACCTCGTTGGTACGACATCCCAAAGTCATCCGACACTATCTTCGATTCCATTTTGGATAAATGCGCTCTCACTCCAAAGCTGTATGAGCAGTATCTCGAAGAAATTGTCTTTGAGGAGCCTGTCATGAACGCTATT
>JAFEGS010000542.1 GCA_018239705.1 Verrucomicrobiota bacterium
ATGCAGCGACATCTACAGACTGTTGGAAGCTCTCTCGATTCCTACCTCGTCCCACAGGGAGAGCCGCTCTTTACCCTGGTACCGACAGGCAAACAAGAGGTGCCGCTCTATACACTAAAAGAATTAATTGACGCTGTGCGTGCTAACGGCCGAAAAGAGATTGAGATCCAGCGCTACAAGGGTCTTGGGGAGATGAACCCCGACCAGCTCTGGGAGACGACGATGGATCCAGCCAAGCGTACGCTTGTGAAGGTCCAAATGGCCGACCTTGTGGCTGCAGAATATATGTTTTCAATGCTGATGGGCGAGGCTGTCCCACCACGGCGCGCTTTTATCGAACAGCATGCGCTTGCTGTTAAAAACCTAGATATTTAACGGGAGAAGCTGAATGACGTCCTATACTGAAGGCGAATGTGTAGTTACTCGAACTGTTGAAGAGGAGCTAAAGGATAGCTATTTACGCTACTCCATGTCGGTTATTATCTCTCGCGCGCTGCCAGATGTCCGCGACGGGTTAAAGCCATCTCAACGGCGTATCCTCTATGCGATGAAGCTCCTTAACCTTGGACCACAGTCCAAGCACCGAAAATGTGCGAAGATCTGCGGTGATACCTCCGGGGACTTTCACCCTCATGGCGAAAGCGTGATCTACCCCACACTGGTCCGTATGGCCCAGGAATGGGCGCTCCGCTATATGCTGGTCAATGGTCAGGGAAACTTTGGCTCCATTGATGGCGACCCTCCGGCCCAGATGCGCTATACTGAAGCGCGCCTCACTGCGGCGTCGATCCAGCTGATGGATGACCTCGATAAGGACACGGTCGATTTTATCCCCAACTACGACGAAACCAAGAAAGAGCCGGTCGTCTTTCCCTCAAAATTTCCAAACCTTTTGTGCAATGGCTCTTCCGGTATTGCTGTGGGTATGGCAACAAACATCCCTCCTCATAACTTCCTCGAGGTGGTGCAGGCGACGCTGCTCTTGATCGATACGCCCACTACTTCTGTCGAAGAGCTCATGCAGGTAATGCCCGGGCCTGATTTTCCAACAGGTGGTATCATCTGCGGCTATCGCGGTGTGAAGGAGTCTTTCCATACAGGAAGGGGAAAAATCATCCTCAGAGGTGTGATCCAGGTCGAAGATAGCCCCGACCATGCAGA
>JAFEGS010000543.1 GCA_018239705.1 Verrucomicrobiota bacterium
TCCATGTCTTTAGTCAGCAAGCCGCGTCTATCACCGCGAAAAAAGGATGCAGTGGTTAATCCTATTTGAATGTTTTTTTGAGATTGATCTAAGAGATATTCGACTAACTTTCCAATGCCATTGTTTTCAACCTTATCCGAAACATCCTCAAAAGCCATGTTCATCACATGGTGGGCTTCATCTACCCAAAGCAAAAGATTATTCAGCAAATCTAAGCGTTCTTCTTGTTGTAACTTAAGATATACTCTAAGAAGTGTAGCATGAGTACACAGCATAATCCGATCAGGCATTTCTTGATGAGATGATTCCAGCCATTCGATGAACGCTGCGACCGTACTCTTGGAAGAGTCTTCTGAACAGAGGTTATGCCCAACAGTCCAATCAAATTCTTCGCCTGTTGGCATTACCAATTTTGCTTCAGTGAAACCAGAAGCGATAATTGTTTGAGGGACCCCTATGACACAACGAAGCGATGGATCTCTCTTCATTTTATAAGCTGACAACAAGCACATCATCCAAGATTTTCCGCTACCCATCGGAGCGTTTAGGATCATGTAAGAAGAATCTTTAAGAATTTCAAAAGCTTCTGTCTGCCATGGACGCATGTGTGCAGCACCAGGCTTGTTTCCCGTAGACTGGGCTTTATTTGAGCGGTCCCAGCCAACTGTGAATACATTTTGCCTTGTGTTTGCTTCTGACATTCTAGGTATCCCCTGTTTTTGAAGTAAGTGTGTCGAATTGGGGAAATTCTACTCTTAAGAAGTAAATTTGTCTAGGACTTTAGAATTAAAAGCGTTCAGATAAAGCTAAAGAGGCCGACGAGAATATCGACCGCGCCCATATCGTGCCCCTTGAGACTGGGGATTTTGCGAGGACAACACCACTTTCTTTGGTTGAGAATTCACAATTGAAAAAATCCAATCTATCCACAGCCTTTTAAAACTTTTTTCTGGGGCAGGATATAGAGATGCAATCAGGACTTTACGATCGATTCCTACTAGGTATCGTTCTTCTTCAGAAGGGTCTTTCGGCAGAATGCCCAAAAGAAAATCCTCTCCGAGGTCAAAGAAAACTGGAACGTTACTATCAGCCCAATCTCGTAGCAAGGGACATTTTTCAAAATTACCCTTCAATTTCCACATCTCGGTGTTTCCTTTAACT
>JAFEGS010000544.1 GCA_018239705.1 Verrucomicrobiota bacterium
TTAAGTCGTTTTCGCCCTTTTCGTCTTTTGTGTCGTTTGTCGTTTTGGTCGTTTTTCTCTTTACACCCTCAGGTCATCACCAGAAAGACGCTGCCGAATGACCTCCTGCTGCTCTGGATCAAACTCTTTTAGCAGCGCCTCATTTGCTTCTCGCTGCTGCTCTGACATCACCAGAAGCTGTTCATCAGTATATTCACAATAGTATCCTCCGGGTTCATCTATCGTGACTTTCCCATTAACCATCTCAAACATCCTTGGCTTATGTAGGGTGTGCTTAAAACGTATATCCTCAATTGCTGTAGAGGGGAAGACCGTTTTTATTACATCAATATCCACCTTTGAAAAATCAAAAGCCTTGAGGTGCTCGATGGGCATCTGGTGGATAGCTATTACCTTCTCTTCAAGTGCCTCTTTCACCTCTTCAAATTGAAATTGTAGAAGATCTTGTTTACCCATTTTCACAAGCTCTTTTTTAGGCCTCAGTGCTAATGGAAGCGCGCTTCTTTGGCTCTCCGATAAGAGCTGCATCTGATACTTTGTCGTGAGCAATTGTAACCTAATAGCTTTAATAACCTCACCCGGATCAAAATTGGCAAATAGCTCTCTATCTATTAGCTCGTGCTCTTCTGCATCGTTGGTATACGATTTACTAAACCAAGAGGCCAATCGCTCTTTAGGAATCTGTGAGAGCTCAATTTTCTTTAGTTGCTCGCCTGTGCAGAGCCTTACCTGGTAACGGCTCGTAAGTACTCCGGCAGTAGCCGCTTTTCCCACTTCATCGGGATCAAAATAGGCAAATTGCTTCCTATCGGCGAACCGCTGCTCTTCGTGGTTGTAGTCATGTCTAAACCAATTCTCCACAGTTTGTGGAGCTATTTTTGAAAGCTGTATCTTCTCTACATATTGCTTGCCGAGTAAACGCAGGACGCTGCCGGTCAAATTCCCCAAGTGAATAGCATCCACAACATCCTGAAGTGGAAATAGGCCAAGCCTTTGCATCATCTCAGTCTCATCTAAGCCAAAAAAGAGGGCACTATTTTGCTGCTCTGTGAGTGTAGAGAGCTGCACACCTGTAAGCTGGTCGTTTGAAAAGAGGGCAAACGCACAAGCAGGGATTTGGTCTTTATGCTCTCGAATATTCTCAGGCGTAAAAGAGCATA
>JAFEGS010000545.1 GCA_018239705.1 Verrucomicrobiota bacterium
CTCCTTAGCTTTCTGGAAGTTGTTTAAAAGTTAACTCTTCAAGCACATTGTCTGTGCGAATCGTCAAAAAGCGGAGCAAATGCTCGTTCAGATGGTATTCATCCCATAGCTCTTTGACTTGTAGTGTAGGCAGGCGGAAATAGAGGAGGTAGTAGTACCCTTCACGCTGCTTTTTAATCTCATAGCCAAGACGGCGTCTTCCCTGGTCGTGGATCTTTACGATCTCTCCACCGCGGGCTGTAATACCATCCTTAATCTTCTCAAATGCCTTTGTACGAGCTTCGTCGTTCAGCATTGCATTAAGCACATACATCCCTTCGTACAGCTTTTCATTATTTTCTTTCATATATCCTGTCCTTCTCTTCTGTTGACTTCTCCTGCGACATGCGCAAAGTCTTCAAATATTAGTCTTTTAATGGCACTAACTGCCCTGTTAATTACCTCGGGAAGTAGTTCGCTCTCTTCTTTAGTAAACGTCCCCAGCACATGGTCTATATGGCTAAAGGGCGCAGCACCGATACCTATCCTGAGCCGTGCATAGTGAGAGGTTCCTATCTCTCTTTCTATGCTCTTGAGCCCATTATGGCCGCCTGCACTTCCATAGGCTTTAAGACGCATCTGGCCGAATGGAATAGCCATGTCATCTACCACCACAAGAAGGTTACTGGGCTGCCAATTGAAATAGGTAAGTATTTTTTTTACAGCCCTGCCGCTCTCATTCATAAAGGTCTCCGGCAGAAAAAGCTCGAGCAGCTTCTGTTCGATAGCAACTCGTACCTTTGATCCCTCAAGCGAGCTAGCCCTTCGAAGCATAGCGCCTTGCTGACTTGCCAGGGCTTGGATAACCAAAAAACCCAGGTTATGGCGAGTCATCGCATACGCTCTACCGGGATTCCCTAACCCAACTATGAGCTTGGGTACAAAATCTACTTCCCCTTTCATAGCCTCTTAGCGCTTGACCACCGTCACAATCACATCATCAGGCCTTGCAAGCAGCTGCACATGTGCAGGAACTGCAAGCTCAGATGTTCTCTTCACTTGGTTAAGGTTCAGATTTCTCACATCGATCTCAAAATGAGACGGGATGTGCGCAGGAAGGCAGCGAACTTTTACATGCCTCATGAGTGAGCGCAAGAAGCCGCCAGCTTTTACTCCAAC
>JAFEGS010000546.1 GCA_018239705.1 Verrucomicrobiota bacterium
GTTACTGCCAGATGCTCTTCGTGGAGAGCGAGCATTTCCGTAAAGAGTGCTCTTGCAAGCTCTACCGACTCTTTAAATGCTGCCTGGTTGCCCATTTTCTTCTCGAGCATGCTCAGGATCGCTTTTTCTGTTGTGGTCGCAATTTCAGTGATCGCTTTCGAAATGATGGTGTCAATGATCTGGAGCGACTCTTTCGACTCTTCATATGCTTGAACGACCGGTAGCTCTTTTCCAGAGAGCCTCTGTAGGGAGTGAAGCTTCTCCTCCCACTCCTGTTTGAGCTCTCGCAGCTTGCTGATTTTTTGCGCTGTCTGGTCTCGCTTTTCCTCCGTTTCGGCTATTGTCTTGTCGAGGCGTGCCATCTCCCCAAGCTTTCCTGCTATATTGATCTTGAGCCCATTGAGATTTTCCTCCTTATGCCCACTTGGACGAGCAGGAAGGCTTTCAAGGGCCATTTTTATGGAGTCGAAGGTGATCTGCTCTGCGTGGCACTCGCTTTCAAGGGCAGCGCGCTCTTGCTTCATGCTCTCAAGCCTTGCGCTATAGCCAAGGTAGTCTCTATCAGAGAGCTTTTCAATCCGCTTTTTCAGGGCGTTCAGCTTCTGCTCAACGGCCGAGACTTCAGTTTCAATGGTGCTTAAGATGGCCTCTTTCTGTGTGCTTCCCACAAGCTTCATCTGGCGCCATTCGCCCTGCTGGAGGTGCTCGAGTGAGTTAAAGAGGGTGGTGATCAGCTGGTCTGATACCGGCTGGTCAGCTGCAAGGCGCAAAAGCTGTGTTTGCAGCTCGTCTTGTTCTTTGGTATGAGCCATGAGGTACATGAGGAGCTCTTTCTTTGTCTCCTTATCGAGAAGGTGCACCTCTTCTTGAGTCATCTGCAGCAGCTTTCCTCGCTGTCCAGGTGGCAGGGCATTAAACAGCGAGCAGAGGGCAAGTAGAGCCTCCTCATGCTCCTTTTTTGCGGAGATGAGGGGAGAGTTATATTCCCTTAATCTTTTTGCATTCAGCTTGTACTCGCGGAAGAGCTCAGGATGGTAGGTTTCGATGATGCTGATTATATGGTGGACCTTTGCCTCGCCCATCTCTTTTAGCCGATGAGGTGTTACGATCTGCTGCTCTTGGTCTGAGAGGTTGCTATAGAGCTGCAGCACTGTCCGT